>DASQVN010000081.1:0-6277 GCA_035640755.1 Rhodopila sp. | reverse complement strand
GCCTTGCGCGCGGCGCCCCAGGCAATCCGCCGCCGCGACGCGGCCCTGGTCTGCGTGATCGGCGCCATCGGCGTGCACAAGGGATACGACATCCTGCTGGCCTGCGCCCGTGATGCGGAGAGGCGCAACCTTGCCCTGCGCTTCGTCGTGGTCGGCCATACCATCGACGATGCGCGCCTGATCGCCACGCAGCGCGTCTTCATAACGGGAGAGTATCAGCCGCACGAAGCTCAGTCATTGATTGCCAAACATCAACCCCAGCTTGGTTTTGTTCCGTCCGTATGTCCGGAAACCTGGTGTCTCGGCCTGGATGAGCTGTGGCGGGCCGGCCTGGCCACCGCCGCTTTCGACCTCGGCGCCCCGGCAGACCGAATTCGCACGACAGGACGTGGATTTTTGTTACCGCTCGGACTGCCTGTCGGTGCTATCAATAACGCGCTGCTTGCAGCGGTACGCGTATCGGGACAATAATGGCCCGAAGTGGTACATGCTGACGCTGCATTGAAGTGGTTGCATGGCTGATGAGGTCGTGCCGACTTGTACTGCTGTCGCAACACCGGTCGCCTCGGCCGGCAATTCCGTACGTGACATGAGCAACGAAAGAGCGGGAATTTCGAATGCCTGATGCTGCCAGCGCGGAGCGAGTCGCAGTCAAGCCGGAAGGGCCGTCTGCCCCTCCGCCCGAAGTAGGCGGCCGCGTGGCGGAACTGCAGGTGTCCGCCCATCTCATGACGCTCGAGACCGGTCTGTTCTGCATCTTCCAGGCGCCGGGCAGCACGCCGCCCGATCCGGCAACCGGCCTGCCCGGCGTGCGGATCACCCCGGCGCCCGGCATCGCCGGCCGGCCCGAGGCGGTCAGTGTCTCCACCTTCCGCGAGGACGGGTGGCTCAATGGCACCGCCGCCCTGGTGCGCGTCAGCGACGGCAGCGCCCAGGTGCTGGTCACCATCTACCAGCACAAGGGCATGGATGCCGCGCCGCGCCTGCAGGTGCTGCGCCTGAGCGGCGAGCCCAATTCCGCCTCGCCGCCCGCCGGGATGCGCAACGTGCCCGCCGAGGCCGGCCCGCCGCCCGAGGTCATGGCCCACATCCAGCGCATGGGTGATGTCGGCTGTGCCGCGGGCGACTGGCTGGGCGTGAAGGGCAGCGGGCACTGGGTCGAAGGCTTCGGCATCGCCCCGGCCAACATCGCGCCGGAAGATATCGAGTACCAGGCCGTCCTCGGCCGCAATTGGCTCTCGCCCTGGGTCGAAGGCGGCAAGTTCTGCGGCAGCCGCGGCATGGCCCTGCCGCTGCTGGGCCTGAAGATACGCCTGAAGGGCGCCGCCGCGAAGGCTTATACCTGCAGCTACTCCGCCACCTTCGTCGATGGCGCTACCGTCGGCCCGGTCATGAGCGGCGAGCCGTGCGAGGCGGAAAGTCTCGCCGCCCTTGAATCGTTCCAGATCTGCATCACACCGGTCAGCGCCGGAACCGCCGCACGCAAGGATGCCGGCATGAGGATCCCCGTCGCGAAGCCGGCCACGCGCCCGCGCAGCCGAGGGTGACGCACGCGCACGAATAGAGAGCAGATCGCGGGAGCGCGTAACGTGCGGGAGCGTGAATCTGCTCTGCAAACCAGTGTGATCGCTTGGCCGGAATCGCCGGAAAGCGCATCACGCGACCAGGCGAAGACCCTGATCCGCACCGGTCCGGGGCCCGTAAGCCGCCCCCCAAGGCCAGATCCAGACACGGCCAGACAAGGTTGACGAGATTGAAGTTCCTCTTCGTCCATCAGAACTTCCCGGGCCAGTTCCTGCATATCGTCCGCCACCTGGTCGCCTCCGGCCGGCATGAGGTTCTGTTCATCACCGAACCCAACCCCAACCAGATGGCGGGCGTCCGCAAGGTGCCGTACGTGCGCCCGGTGCAGAACAACGCCAGCACACACGTGGCGGCCCGCGAGCTCGACAACGGCGTCCGCCGGGCCGAGGCCGTGTTCAAGGCCGGCTACGGCCTGCGCCACCTCGGGTTCGAGCCGGACATCATCATCGGCCACCACGGCTGGGGGGAGATGCTCAACCTCGGCGACCTCTGGCCGAATGCCCCGATGCTCGGCTACATGGAGTTCTACTATCAGCACGACCGGGCCGACGTGAACTTCGACCCGGAATTCCCCACCGACCCGCTGGAATTTCCCCGCATCCGCGCCAAGAACGCGATCAACCACATCGCGCTCAACCTCGGCACCCCCGGGCAGACGCCGACGCAGTGGCAGCTCTCCACCTATCCGGACTGGGCGCGCCCGAGCATCGACCTGATCTGGGAGGGCGTCGATCTCGACCTCTGCGCCCCCGACCCGGCCGCCAGGCGAAAGGTGCTGCAGATCGGCGGGATGACGATCCGCCCGACCGACAAGCTGGTGACCTACGTCTCCCGCGATCTCGAGCCGTATCGCGGCTTCCACGTCATGATGCGCGCGCTCCCCGAAATCATGCGCGCCCGCAAGGACGTGAAATTCGTCCTGGTCGGCGGCAACGGCGTCAGCTACGGCGGGCCACCGGCCCAGGGCGGCACCTGGCGTGAGGTCATGCTGGCCGAGCTCGGCGCCCGCCTCGACATGGAGCGCGTCATGTTTCCCGGCCGGGTGCCCTATGAGATGCACCTGTCGCTGCTGCGCCGCTCCGACGCCCATGTCTACCTGACCTATCCGTTCGTCGCCTCCTGGTCGTTGCGCGAGGCGCTGGCAGCCGGCTGCCCCATCATCGGCAGCGACACCGAGCCGGTGCGCGAGTTCATTACCCACGGCGAGAACGGCCTGCTCACCCCCTGCCTGCAGCCGAAGCGGCTCGCGCAGGCGGTCCTGCGCCTGCTCGACGACCGCGGCCTCTCCCGCACGCTGCGCGGCAACGCCCGCGCCTATGCCGAACAGCGCCTGTCGATGCAGGATTATCTGAAGCAGTACTGCAGCGTGATCGAGCGTCTAACCGAGGAGAACCCGTCTGCCACACCGAAAGCCAGACCGGCCCCGCCGCGCCCGGCCGGCCGCCGCAGCCATGCCCCCCGGCGGTTGAAGGATGCCGCGGACTAGAATCTCCCCAGGACCTCTTGCCCGATCACGTCCGCTTATGTCACGACGGGCGATACGTTTCCGCTGAACGCTTTCGCTGATTGGGGCGTCTCAGGGGCGCGTCGTGAACAAGGGACCCGTCATGGCCGAACATGCCCCGGCACACCTTCCCCTCCAAGGCAGCCTGATGCAGGGCAAGCGCGGGCTTGTCATGGGTGTTGCCAACGACCGGTCGCTCGCCTGGGGTATCGCGGCCGCCTGCGCCGCGCAGGGCGCCCAACTCGCCTTCACCTACCAGGGTGAGGCCTTGGGCCGACGGGTCCGGCCGCTCGCCAACCAGACCGGCTCGGACCTGCTCTTCCCCTGCGACGTCGCGGATGAGGCCAGCATCGACCAGGCGTTCGCCGCGCTGAAGACCCACTGGGACGGCCTGGACTTCCTGGTCCACGCCATCGGCTATGCCGACAAGCAGTACCTGCGCGCCCGCTACCTGGACACGCCCAGGGACGCGTTCCTGCAGGCGATGGACATCTCCTGCTACTCCTTCACCGCGGTCTGCCAGCGCGCCGTGCCGATGATGAAGGCCGGCGGCAGCCTGCTGACGCTGACCTACCTCGGCGCCGAACGCTGGGTGCCCCACTATAACGTCATGGGCGTCGCCAAGGCAGCGCTGGAGGCGTCGGTGCGCTACATCGCCGCCGACCTCGGCGGCGCCGGCATCCGCTGCAACGCCATCAGCGCCGGCCCGATCAAGACCCTGGCGGCCTATGGCGGCATCGGCGACTTCCAGTACATCCTGCGCTGGAACCAGCTGAACTCCCCCATGCAGCGCAATGCCACCATCGAGGATGTCGGCGGCGCCGGCGTATATTTCCTCTCCGACCTCTCCGCCGGCGTTACCGGCGAGGTACATCACGTGGACTGCGGCTACCATATTGTCGGCATGAAGAACCCGGAAGCCCCGGACATCGCCGTTACCGACGCCTGAAGCCTCTCCCATGTCGCACAACAGCTTCGGCCATTTGTTCCGCGTCACCACCTGGGGTGAGAGCCACGGGCCGGCGATCGGCGGCGTGGTCGACGGCTGCCCGCCTCTGCTGCCACTGTCCGAAGCCGACATCCAGCCCTGGCTGGACCGCCGCCGTCCCGGCCAGTCGAAGTTCACCACCCAGCGGCAGGAGCCCGACCAGGTCCGCATCCTCTCGGGCGTGTTCGAGGGCCGCACCACCGGCACGCCGATCAGCCTGCTTATCGAGAACCAGGACCAGCGCTCCCGCGACTACGCCGCGATCGCCGCGCAGTACCGGCCGGGCCACGCCGACGTCACCTATGACGTCAAGTACGGCATCCGCGACTACCGCGGCGGCGGCCGCGCCTCGGCCCGCGAGACCGCGATGCGCGTCGCCGCCGGTGCGATCGCACGCATCGTGCTGGGCGGGCAGGTGCGCATCCGCGGCGCCCTGATCCAGGTCGGCCCGCACCGCATCGACCGCGCCCGCTGGGACTGGTCCCAGGTGGACGCGAACCCGTTCTTCTGCCCCGATCCCATCATCGCCCAGACCTGGGAGGAGTATCTCTCCGCCGTGCGCAAGTCCGGCTCCTCCGCCGGTGCGGTCATCGAGATCGTCGCCGAGGGCGTTCCCCCCGGCCTCGGCGCGCCGATCTACGCCAAGCTGGATGCCGAGCTGGCCGCGGCGTTGATCTCGATCAACGCGGTGAAGGGTGTCGAAATCGGCGAAGGTTTCGCCGCCGCTTCCTTGACCGGCGAGGAAAACGCGGACGAGATGCGCATGGACAATGGTCTCGTCACATTCGCAACGAACCATGCTGGCGGCATCCTGGGCGGCATCTCCACTGGCCAGCCCATCGTCGCCCGCTTCGCCGTCAAGCCCACCAGCTCGATCCTCACTCCTCGCCGCTCGGTTGACCGCGCCGGTCAGGACATCGATGTCATGACAAAGGGCCGCCACGATCCCTGCGTCGGCATCCGTGCCGTCCCGGTGGGGGAGGCAATGGTCGCCTGCGTCCTCGCCGATCATCTGCTGCGTCATCGCGCGCAGAACCCTGCCGCGCCGGACACGCTGCGCCTGCCCCGGAACTGACGGAACCCGCCCGTCCGCTGGACCCCCCGGCAGCGTGCCGCTTGACCTTCCGCAAGGCGCACGCACAATGATCCGGTTTGAACGTCGTGCGAAAACCGCCATGTCATTCGAGGGGTTGGAGGCCTTCTTCGGCCTGATCGGCACGCGCCGCTGGCAGGCACGCCTGGCTGAGATCCGGGATTTGTGCGCGAACGGCCCACGCGCCGGCCAGGCGAACCGGCAGCGCTTCGCCATCGAACTGACCCTCGCCCGCCTCCGCCGCCAGCCCGGTACGATGAAATCTCCGGCTGACTGGCTGCTCGCACGGATTGCCGCCGACACCGCCGACGTCGCCAGCCTCCTCTCCCGCGCGGGGCGCGCCCGGCTGCGCGCGTGGCTCGACGATAGCCTCTCCGGCGCCAACACGCTGGTCCCGGTGTTCCATATGGTCCGCACCGCCATGCTGCAGAGCTCGCGCGGGTTTGAGGTGCGGTTCACCGGCCTTGAGGCCGGCACACCCTACGACTTGCTGCTCCGCCGCGACCACACGGAAGCCGAGGTCGCCTGCGGCGTCTTCAACGCCGAGGAAGGCCGCGGCGTGCACCGGGCCGCTTGGTTCCGTCTGGCCGACCTGGTGGACCCGGACCTGCAGACCTGGCTTGCCGCGCACCCCGGCCGTTATCTGTTGAAAATGACCCTGCCGCTGGGCCTGCGCGGCAACCCACAGAACCCTGCGCTGGACAACGAAATCCTGGCGCTGCTCCACCAGCGGATACGCGCGCTGCTCGCCGCGAAGACGCGACAGGACTGTGATCAGGCGATCGTCCTCCGCCTCGACCCGCTGCTGCTCGCCGGCGCGCAGGCCGAGGATATGGGCCTGATCTCGCGCCTGCGCCGCGAATTCGGGCCCGAGGCGCACCTTTCGGTCACGACCGCCGGCAACGGCGTCTTCGTCATGGCCGCCCGCGCCGGGCGGGAGAATGAGATTGCCATCGCCATCCGCCGATGCCTCGCCGCCCTGGCTCCCGCGCGCCTGAGCGGGGAACGCCCGGGAATCCTGGCACTGTTCGTTGAGGATACCGACCGCGCCGAATGGCGCGGCCTGCGCGAGCGTCTCGAGCTTGAAGGGGAGGCTCGGCAGTTCATG
>DASQVN010000080.1:0-2538 GCA_035640755.1 Rhodopila sp. | reverse complement strand
CGATCCCCGCCTTCGCCGCGATCAGCATGCCCTCGATCGCGGCAATGAAACCAGTGTAGCCCAGATACTGCGTCACCAGCTTGGCGGTAACCCCCGCGCCGCTCGCCCCCACATGGAACACGTTCGCCGCAATCGCCTCGAACAGCGGCCGGTACTGGGCAAACGCCGCCGCATCAGCACCGACCATCACCGTCATCCCCGGTGGGCGCCCGCTGACCGGCGCATCGATCAGCTCAACCCCGCGCGACCGGCACGCTTCGCCCACGTGGGCGATCACACTCGGCGCATTGGTGGTCAGGTCAATAACCGCAGCACCCGCCTGCAGCCCCGCCAGGATGCCGCGCCCCGACTCCAGCATCGCCGCCTCGAACTCGGCGGGGCCGGGAAGCGAGGTGAACACCACCTAATTGCCGTGCGCCGCATCGCGCGCGCTGTCCGCCCGCACCGCCCCTTGCGCGCACAAGGCCTCGGTGGCGTCCAACCGGCGATCGTACACCAAGAGCGAATGCCCCGCGCGGATCAGGCAGCCCGCGATCGGGGTTCCCATCGTCCCGGTGCCGACAAACCCGATACGCATCCCGCCGGTGCCTCGCGTATTGCACCGCCATTATCAGCCGGCCCGCCAGCCGCCGCAAGCGCCCCGGCCCACAAGCCGGAGCGCACCGGGCGGTCAATCGTTCGCGCGCTAGATCGAGGAGGGCAGCGCACCGTATACGCCACGCTCGAACTGGTCATAGACACGCATGACCTCCGGGTCCACGAACGGCAGCACCTGTGTCATGATCGTCCCGGTCACCTTCCTGTTCGGATCGATCCAGAAATAGGTGTTGAACAGCCCCGCCCAGCACAGGCTGCCGGCGCTGCGCCCCGCCGGCCCCGGCTCGGTGTTGATGTCGAACGACAGCCCCCATTTCTCCACCATCTGCGGGAAGAAGTCGGCATCGAGCGAAAGCGCCGGCTGTACCGTCTTCAGCATGCGCACCTTCGTGTCGCCGATATTGTTCTGCCGCATCAAGGCCACCGTTTCCGGCTTGAGCAGCCGGTTTCCGTTGAAACTTCCATCGTTCAGCAGCATCCGCAGGAAGCTGATATAGTCCCGCGGCGTGCTGAACAGCGCCCCGCCGCCCATGAAGAACTCCGGCGCCTGCGGCATCCCCGACTTGATCGGCTTCAGCTCGCCGCCGCCGTCGCGCTGATACATCGTCGCGAACCGCCCGCGCTGCTTCCTGGTGATCAGGAAGCCGGTGTCATCCATGCCAAGCGGCTCGAAGATGTTTTCGCGGAAGTAGATCTCCAGGGACTGGTCGCTCACCGCCTCGACCGCCTTCCCGGCCCAGTCCATGTTGATGCCGTATTCCCATTTCTCCCCAGGCTCGAACATCAACGGTGCGTGCAGCGCCGCCGTCTGGCACGTGCCGATGAACGGCAGGCCGGTGACCTTCTCATACCGCAGCATCGGCTCGCTCCAGATGCTGTAGGTGAACCCGGCCGTGTGCGTCAGCAGATGGCGCAGCGTGATCGGTCTGGTCGCCGGCCGCAGCCTGGGCGCCCCGGATGCGTCGAACCCCTCCAGAACCTGCGGCCTCGCGAGTGCCGGCAGAAGCCCGCCGATCGGCTCGTCGAGCTGCAGCTTGCCTTGCTCGACAAGCTGCATGGCCGCCGTCGCCGTGACCGCCTTGGTCATCGAGGCGATCCAGAACACCGTATCGGGCGACATCTCAGGCCCGTGCTCCCGGTCGCGCTGGCCCGCCGCCCCCTCGTACAGAATGCCGCTCTCCGTGGCCGCGATCGCCACGACACCGACGAGCTTCCCCGAAGCCACAGCCTCGCGGAACGCCTTGTCCACATTCGTCAGCGCGGCATCCCGCGTCGCTGTGGCTGCTTGGGCCACGCGGGGGCGCATGGCAAGTGCTGCAACAGAAGACGCGGCAGCCGTGGCCGACGCGCGCATCAGAAGATCACGGCGACTCGGATGATGGTTGCTCACGACCTGTATCCTCCCCGACTATTCTGCAACGGCCATAGTCGTCGACGCCGTGCAGCCTCCATTTTTGGGAACGCCGGCCGACCCGCCCCACGACTGAAATCCGCGACTGAAATCCGCTGATGGAACCGGGGGATTTGCTCACCCGGAGGAGACGGGCCGCACCTGATATGATATGCGTCAATCCGCACGTGGCGCAAGCAACCCGGAATCAGGCACAATCCCGCCGCGACACTGGCCTCCACATCCTCCCTGTGGCACCCTGGCCAAAACCACACGCGGGAAGCTCGCTTCCCGCACCAAAGCGGAGGTTGCTCCAATGAACCCGGCCGTCGCCAGCGTCCAGTTCCTCTCGGGCGTCAGAATCGTCGACCTGACCCAGTTCGAAGCCGGCCCATCCTGCACCGAAGCCCTCGCCTGGCTCGGCGCCGATGTCGTGAAGATCGAGAACCCGAAGCTCGGCGATCCCGGCCGCCGCCTGCGCCCCGGCGAACCGGACAACGACCCGTACTACTTCCACGTCTTCAACGCCAACAAGCGCAGCATGACCGTCA
>DASQVN010000079.1:0-13128 GCA_035640755.1 Rhodopila sp. | reverse complement strand
GTGATCCGGCTCGCCGAACCAGAGGACGCCGAGGGCAGGGCGGCACGGGAGCACCTCAGCGATGAAGCGCTCGGCCATCGCGCGGTCCCCGGCGGCATCGAGGCTCACGCGCAGCGGGTCGGCCACCGGCATCCAGCCCGGCCCGTGCGACACTGCGCGGTGATAGACGGACCCGAACCCGTCCGGATCGTGCGCCATCGCCGCGCCGGGCGAGACATTGTTGAACACCACCGCGCCGCCAGCCCCAGCCACCCGTTCGGCCAGCGTCGGCTCGTCCAGCGCATGCCCGGTCACTGCCCGTTTGTGCGCCAGGAAGTCCGGCCGCCCCACGTCGTGAGGCACCAGCCGCCCATGCTCCAGCAGCGCCACTGCGTTGCCCTGCAGCCCATGCCGGGCAGGATGGCACCCGGTGGCGAACGTGGCCGAAACCGCCCGCGTCGCCGAGGGGAACGCCGTCCGGAAGGCCCCGAACGTTTCTGCACCGGCCGCAAACCCCGCCAGGCAAGGCGTGAGGCGGGCATCGACGAAATCCCGCCGCAGCCCGTCCAGCATGACGACGACAACCCGCTTCATGACGGCAGCGACGGCACGATCGCCCGGAACGGCAGCGCGGCATGATACGTCGGCATGGCCGGTTCCCCTCACCCCAATGTCCCCGACCAGTGAACCACGATCCGGCGTCGCCCCGAAAGGTGCCGGGGCACGCGGCTTGGCACCGGGAAGGGGGGCCGCTACACGACGGGAAACCGGGAGCAACCACCGCATGACAGCCAAGGAAACCGTGATCACCCGCCGCGACGGACGCGTGGGCCGCATCCTGCTGAACCGCCCCAAGGCGCTGAATGCGCTCGATCAGGCGATGATCCGCGCCTGCGCCGCCGCGCTGGAGACCTGGCGGGATGACCCGCATGTCGATGCGGTGGTGATCGAGGGCGCCGGCGACCGCGCCTTCTGCGCGGGCGGCGACATCCGCGCCCTGCGCGATGCCCAGCTCAACAACAACCGCGCGGTCGCCGACCTGTTCTTCCGGGAAGAATACGACCTGAACCTCGCCATCGCCACCTATCCGAAGCCCTACATCGCGCTGATCGACGGCATCTGCATGGGCGGCGGCATCGGCCTCTCGGTCCATGCGCCCTATCGGGTCGCAACCGAGCACGCGATGTTCGCCATGCCCGAGACCGCGATCGGCTTCTTCCCCGATATCGGCGCCACCTTCCTGCTGCCCCGGCTGCCCGGGCAGCTCGGCATCTATCTCGGCCTCACCGGCCTGCGCATCGGGGGCGCGGATGCGGTGCACGCCGGCTTCGCCACCCATTACACGAAGCGCGAGCACCTGCCCGCCCTGTCCGCTGCCCTGGCGCGTGATGGCGTGGCCGCGCTGGCAACCCATGCGGCGCCGCTGCCGCCGTTCTCGCTCGCCGAGCACCGCGCCGCGATCGACGCCTGCTTCTCCGCCCCAACGGTGACGGACGTTGTGCATCGCCTGGAAGCCCACCAGGACGCCGAATGGGCCAGGGCCGCGCTGCAGGCGCTCCGCGACGTGTCCCCCTCGGCGGTGCACTGGACCCTGCAGGCGCTGCGCCGCGGCCGCGATCTGACGCTGAAGCAGGCGCTGGACGCGGAATTTGCGCTCACCCGCACCACGATGGCGCATCCCGACTTCGCCGAGGGCGTTCGGGCCATGGTGGTGGACAAGGACCGCACCCCGGCCTGGACCCCGAGCCGGATCGAGGATGTCGATCCCGCCGCCATCGACGCCCTGTTCCGATCTTGATCTCGCGCGCAGCCTTCACGCCAGCCCTGCGCGCGCGGAGGCCCCGCCTATGCCCGCTTTTATCTGCACGACCTGCGGCTGCCAGTACCCGCCGGCCGACGCGCCGCCTGTCGGATGCAGGATCTGCATGGATAGCCGACAATACGTCAATCCGTCCGGCCAGGCCTGGACCACCCTGCCGGCGATGCGCAGGACCCACTTCAACGCGTTCCGCCGGCTGGAGCCGGGCCTGACGGGCATCGGCACCTTCCCCAGCTTCGCCATCGGCCAGCGCGCGCTGCTGCTGGAGACGGCATCCGGCAACTTTCTGTGGGACTGCATCAGCTTCATCGACGACGCCACGATCGCCATCATCAACGGCTTCGGGGGCCTGAAGGGCATCGTCTGTTCCCACCCGCACTTCCTCGCCACCGTCGTCGAATGGAGCCATGCCTTCGACAACGCGCCGGTCTATCTGCATGCCCTCGACCGGGATTTCCTCACCCGCCCCGATCCGGTGATCCGGCTGTGGGAAGGTGATCTGCTGCAACTGGCAGAGGGCGTCACGGTGCTCCGCTGCGGCGGGCACTTCCCCGGCAGCGCCGTGCTGCATTGGGCACAGGGCGCAGCGGGGAAGGGCGCCCTGCTGACCGGCGACACGCTGCAGGTCCGGCCCGACAAGGGCCTGACGTTCATGCACAGCTACCCGAACCTGATCCCCCTGAGCGCGTCCGCCGTGCGGCGCATCGCGGAAACCCTCCAGCCATGGCCTTATGAAACAATCTACGGCGGCTGGTGGGAGAGGGTGATCCCGTCCGGCGCGAAGCAGGTCATGGCCCGCTCCGTCGCACAGTACATCGATGCGGTGAGCGAGGCCGGCGGCGCCTGATCCGCCGGCAGGGCCTGCCTACCTCACCACCTCGGCCTGCTTCGCCTCCGCCTGTGTCCCCTTAAACGCCGGCATCACTTCCTCTGCGAAACGCTCCACCTGCTCCAGGATCACCGCCTTCGGCACGCCCAGCGACGGGCTGATGGAAACCCGGTCCAGTCCCGGATAGGTCTCCTCGAGCTTCTTGAGGTGCTCGATGATCTCGTCCGCCGATCCGGTGAGGAAGCCGCCCGCCTTCACGGCATCCTCGATCCGCGGCAACTTCGCCGTCGGCGCGCGCTTCGGGTCGCGCATGATCTCCACCTGCTCATCGGTCAGGGCTCGGCTCAGCCGCAGCTCGCCAAACATCTTCATGTTCTCTTCATAATACTTCGCGGCATCCCGTAGGCACTGCTCCTTGCTGTCGCCGATGTAGAAATGGTAGCCGAAACACAGCCGCTCGCCCGGCTCCAGTTTAATGCCGAGCTTCCGGTGGGCCTCCTGCCATTTCAGCACGACGCTGTGCATGGCGCCGCCCTCGGCCGAGCCGCCGCCGACCATGCCCTGGATGCCCATCTTCGCCATGAAGGAAAGCGCGCGCTCCGACCCGCCCTGGATCGGCTGCCAGCATTCCACCGGCAGGTGCTTCGGCCGAGGCACCAGCGTCAGGTCCTGCAGCGTATAGCCGCGGTACGGCACGTTCGGCGGCAGCGTGTAGTACTTGCCCCTGTGACTGAAGGACTCGTTGTTGAACGCCTTGAAGATGATCTCGACCTGTTCCTCGAACAGCTCGCGGTTGGCCTGCTGGTCGATCAGCGGCGCACCGAACGTCTCTACCTCGCGGGTGTGATAGCCGCGCCCGACGCCGAACACCACGCGGCCGTTCGATAGGATGTCGGCCACCGCATAGTCCTCGGCCAGCCGCAGCGGGTGCCACATCGGGGTGATGTTGAAGCCGCAGCCGATCCTGATGTTCTTCGTCAGGTGCGTCAGGTGCAGCGCCATCATCAGCACGTTGGGGATGCACTCGGTCCCTTCGCGCTGGAAATGGTGTTCCGCCATCCAGAATGTGTCGTAGCCCAGGCGGTCCATGGTGACCGCGATATCCTGCGCCTTGAACAGCGCCGAGGCCAGGTGGTCGTTGTCATAGCGGCGGTCATTGATCGGCACGCCGCCATAGCCGATGTCCTCGATATCCGTATGGCCTGCGAACAGGCTGTCGAACTTGGTGATCATGCGCTTCGTCCTCCCGATCTCTCGCCCATTTTTTCGGATAGTAGGCCCGTGCCCAGGCTTGGCAAGCAACGGCCGGGCACCCCGGCGGATCAGGATCGCCCAGTGCGCGATCGCCCGGAGCGCGCCATCCCTGCCGCAATGGCGCAGCAGAGTGCCACGAAGGTCACCCCGGCATTGACGGCATGGGAATACTCCCACTGGCGGCGCAGCACCTGCCAGTTCCCGGGCGCCACCGTCCAGTTCTGCGTCGCCTGGTTGACCGGATACGTCCAGACAAGGAAGATGACGAGCGTCACGCAGATCAGCGCGCAGGCAGCCGCCGACCAGAGCCGCGCCGTCCGCTGCCCCCGCGCGCCGACCGCCGCCAGCCCGTTGGCGACGACCGCCGCGATCAGCACGATCCCCAGCAGGGACCAGCCGCGGTAGATCTGCTGCACAACCAGGTAGTCCGCCTGCCCGAGCCCGATCTTCCCCGCGATCTCCAGCACATGCGCGCCGCCCGGAACCAGGCAGAGCGCGGTCAGCAGAGTCGCCACGAATTGCAGGACCCGCAAAGGCATGTCCGTCCCTCCGTGCATACCCCCCTTTGCGCATACCGAAACGGCCGGCAAGGACATCAGTCCCCGCCCGGCCGTGCCGTCCCTGCCTCCTCAAATCTCAGTCCGCGATACAGCTCCGCCAGCGGCAGCGTCAGATCCAGCCCGGGCAGCGGTATATCGCCGCTCCTGTAGACCCGCGGAACCCAGGGCGCGCCGGGATGACGGGCAAACACCAGGGCGCCCGGCGCCTTCTGCTCCAGCAAGACGTAGCAGCGCAGCGAGGGGACGGTCGCGTATTCCTGCAGCTTCTGCACGCGGTCGGCCGCGTCGGTTTCGGGTGAAAGCACTTCGAACAGCGCGGCCGCGTCAACCAGCGTGCTGGTCGCCTGATCGACCGGCGCCGCGGAGATCAGGGCGTCCGGATGGCGTACACTGACGGCGGTACGCAGCCGCATTCCGTGAGTGACCCGGAACGGATGCTCCGCCAAAAGCCTGATCAGCACACTGCACAGGTTGATGACGATCTGCTGGTGCGCAAAGGTCTCGCCGGTCATCGGGATGATGTCCCGTCCGTCGAACTCATGCCTGCCGTCCTGCTTGTCTTCCCAGGCCAGGAAACGCTCGAGCGCTTCGGCCCCGCTGGCCGCCGTGTCCATGCACGACCTTTACCATGTCCGGCCCGAAGCCTATACCGCGATCCGCCAGGATTGACCCATTCAGCGGTGCGGATCGCGGTATCGGTTGTTGTCTGCGCGCGTGATTCACGGTTTCCGACGGGCCCGCCTTAACCGATCATGCGCGGCGCCCCCACCACCTTCCGCGCGAACAGCGCCTCGATCTCCGCCGGCGAATACCCGTGCTCCGCGAGCACCTCCTGCGAGTGTTCGCCCAGGCGCGGCGCATGCGCCCGCTTCGTGCCGCTCTCGAACGGCGGCAGCCCGGGGATGTTCGGCATCGGCACCGGCTCCGGCACACCCGGCTGCGTCAGCCAGGAGATGATGCCGGTCGCCGCCACCTGCTCCTCCCTCAGGAACTCCTCATAGCTGTTCACCCGGCCGTTCATGATGCCCCAGGCGGTCAGCCGCTCCGACAGCCAGGCCGTCGTGCGTGCCTTGATCTTCGGCCGCAGCAGCTCATACAGCTCATCGAGGTTGGCGCCGCGGGCAGCGCTGGTGGCGAAGCGCGGGTCCTCGAGCAGCGCCGGCTCCTCGATCGCCTCGCAGAACGGCCGCCAGTCGGTCGGGCGCACCATGGTGATGTTGAGCTGCCCGTCGGCGGTGTTGAACACCCCGTTCGGCATGCTGGTCCGGGTCAGCGTCCCCCGCTCCAGGTGGTGCGCGATCATGCGGATCACCGCCAGCATCGCGCCGCCCTGCATCAGGCTGAGCTCGATGTACCGCCCCTTCTTCTCCGGCTGCTGCCGCCGCACGTACAGCGACGTTGCGATCGCCTGAAAGCCGAGGAGGCCGGAGAACATGTCGATCAGGCTGATGGCGATGCGGTGCGGGTGGTTGTCGTGTTCGCCCCGGTTCTCGGTGACGATCCCGATGAACGCCTGCAGCACCGGGTCCATCGCCGGCCGCCCTGCCAGCGGTCCGGTCTGCCCGAACCCCGAGATCGAGTAGTAGATGATCCCCGGCTCCCTCGCGCTGACCGCATCATAGCCGAAGCCGTAACGCTGGATGGTGCCGGGCCGGAACCCCTCGATGAACACGTCCGCCCCGCGGATCAGCCGCCAGAGCACCTCCTTGCCTGCCTCGGTCTTCAAATCGAGCGCCAGGCTGCGCTTGCCCAGGGTGCCATAGAGGGAAAACGCCGAATGATCCTGATAGGTCCGGCCCAGGATGCGTGCCCAGTCGCCGCCGTTGTGGGGCGTTTCCACCTTGATCACATCCGCCCCGTGCTGGGCCAGCATCATGGCGCAGGAAGGCCCGGCGACCCCGCCGCTGAGATCGATGACCTTCACGCCGGCGAATGCGTTGTGGTAGTCCATCAAGCTTCCTCCCGATTGGTTCGGGCGGAATCATACTGTGCAGTAGGCCGCGGACGCCATAGCCGCTCCGCCGGGATCGGGAAACTCAGTGCTGTTGCGCGCCCGCGATCAGGAATTGCGCCAGTGCCCGCCCCAGGCACGTGTTCAGCAGCATCACCGTGTGGTCTCGCGCCTCGCGGCTGACCCGCTCCAGGTCGATCTGGCCGGAATTGACCCAGCCCTGCGTCAGGTCGAAGCGCGGAAACAGCGCCACGCCGTTCATCCCGGAAACCTGCCGCAGCACCGCTTCATAGGGGCTCAGGTCGGCATTCGCTCGCAGGAAGCGGCTGAACTGCGCATCCACCAGCACGAGGTCGGCCTCCGCCGCATCCGCCATCGCCGCGCCGTCCAGCAGGTCGTCACGCAGCGAGTCCGGACGTACGCCATGCACCGCCTCGACCGTGCCGGTCTGCCAGAGCACCACGTTGAAATGCCCGTGCTTCAGCTCATTCCGCAGGATCGGCAGCATGTCGTCCGCCGTCATGCTGCGGCCGCCCTTGACGGTCAGCCGCACGTCCAGTCCCGGCCGCATCATCCGCAGCGCATCCGCCATGCGAAAAGGGAACGACGCGCCCGGCGCCCGATACGCCATCTCCGGCCCGTTCGCACCGCCCGTGTCGCCGACCGTGGAGCCGGAGCCGACCGCCAGGATGCTGATTTGCCCGCGCGCCAGGGCTTTCGCCACATGCGGCATCGGTGCCGATGGCACCAGCAGGTCGGACGGAAGATCGCAGTCGACGTCCTCCCCCGCCCAAGCCGGAAGCGACCATGCCGGAGATGTCATGGCCAGGATCAGCAGCAACCAGACAGCCGACGGCAATCGCATGAAACTAGCCAGTATCAGGCCGTGCATCCATCGGCAAGAGCGGCGCCGTAGCCGCCGGCGCCGGGACGCGCGGCGTCTGCCCCCGGTTCTTGGTCCGATACCAGGCCGCCAGGGCCCCGACCATGACCATGCCCACCGCGCCGAACAGGTTGATGCCGATCTGCATCCGCGCCCGGTCGTCATACTCCAGCCCCACCCGCGCGACGAAGCCGAACATGATGCCCGAGCAGAACACGGGCAGGGAGTTCTGGCCCGCCAGCACGAACGGCGACGCCCACCGCGACCGCAGCCAGTCCGCATGGAACGGGATCAGACGCACCGCGAGCCAGGTCAGCGACAGGATCGACGCGAGCCGGAACGGATACAGCCCGGTCTTGTCCTCGATCACCAGGTAGCGCAGCGGCGTGGCGGAGATCCCCGCCAGCCAGCGCGGGTGCGGATCGATCACCAGCGACACCGCCATCCCGGCGGCAAGCACCAGCACGGCCGCGGCGTCCACGATCCGCGGCCACGGCGGCATCCGCATCGGCGCGCAGGCCAGCAGCACGCCGATCGTGAACAGGAACTGCCAGGCCAGCGGGTTGAAGTACCAGCCCTCGCCGCTCCAGTCCGGAAGGTTCAGCCCGGTCAGCCGGACCAGCAGATAGACCGTGAACGACACACCGAACAGCACGCGCGGCCAGCGCAGCAGCCAGACCGTGAGCGCGAAGAAGCCCAGCAGCACCACATACAGCGGCAGGATGTTCAGCAGGTTCGGCTGGAACCGCAGCAGCAGCGCCTCCAGGATGCTGCGGTAGGGATCGTCCCCCAGCACGTCGAGCCGCGTCTCCTCCAGGTAGTTCACCCGGTTCAGCACCGTCGCCGAGTAGGCGACCTGCGCCGTGAACAGCACGAACAGGAAGATGTGCGCGATATACAGCGTCCAGGCCCGCCGCAGGATGTCCGCCGCGGTCGAGACATAGCCGTTCCGCCCTAGCCCCATGCCGTATGACAGGCCCGCGCCATAACCCGCCAGCAGCACGAAGACCTCGGTCGCGTCGCACATCGCGAAATTGCGCAGGCTGTAGTCCGACAGCACATCCCCAGGAATGTGGTCTGTGTAGATCCACCAGAGCGCCAGCCCCCGGAAGAAGTCGACCCGAAGGTCTCGCGCGGCCGAAAGCCGAATCAGGTCCATTGCGCAAGCTCCTCTCGGCCGCCCCTGATGGGGCCCGAGACGGAGGCGCATGTGGGTCACGTACAGGCGAGCGGAATGGCCGCGATACGTTCCGTCACATCACATTTCTGCGGTGCCCCGGCGCGCGATCGTTCGAGGCGTTCTCGTCGGAGAACGTGAATCGCGCGCCCAGCCACCCCGCGATCGTTCGAGGCGTTGCCGTCGGAGAACGTGAATCGCGCGCCCGATCAAACACCATCCGCGGCGCGGCGGAACGCCTCGGCCGTCGCCAGGTAGGCGTCCAGTTCGCGGTCCTCCGGTGCGCCCAGCACATGATCCACCCCGGCGTCCCGGTAGGCGCGCAGCATCGCGCCCATCTCCGGCACCGTCTGGGCGCTGATCGCAACCCGCACCGAAACCGTGAAGTCGGGTCCCGGCCTCTCGGCGCGCAGCCGCTTGACGACCGCGGCCGCCTGCTCGGGCCGGACCCGGCTGCCATGCCAGCCGTCCAGCCGCAGCGCCCGCCGGATCGCCGGGTCGGACGAGCCGCCGATCCAGATCGGAATCGGCGCGATCGGCTGCGGCTGCGCCCGCATCTCGGTAATCCTCGCCGGGATCCATCGGCTGTCGAACGTGACCGGGTCCTGGCTCCAGACCGCGCGCATCATCGCGATGCCTTCGTCCATGCGCCGCCCGCGCTCCCGGAACGGGACGCCCAGCGCGTCGAACTCGGCCTCCAGCCAGCCGACGCCGCCGCCCAGGATCAGCCGCCCGCCCGACAGGTTCTGCAGCGTCGCCAGCTCCTTCGCCAGCGGCAGCGGGTGGCGCATCGGCAGCACCAGCACCGAGGTGCCCAGCCGCACCCGGCTGGTCGCCGCCGCCGCCCAGGTCAGCGTCAGCACCGGGTCCCAGAAGTTCGGGGTAGGGGGGTAGGGCGCATCCTTCGGGACGATGATGTGCTCGCTGACCCAGACATCATCGAACCCGAGCTCCTCGGCCATCACCGCGGTGCGGCGGATCGAGTCCGGACCGGCCTTGCGCCCGATATGCGGCAGATGGATGCCAAGCTGCATGTGCGTGCCCTCCCGGCCGTCGAGCGTGACTCATGAAATACCTGCCGTCTACCCTTGCGTTGCCGCCCCGCCCTGAGCCACTTTGCAGCCCCTGCTTGCATAGGGCCGCCACCATTCCCGACGAAACACTTCCAAAACGTCCCCGCAAACCCGCCCGCCGCAGGCCGGCGGAAGACGAAGCCGCGTTCACCCCGCTGCGGACCGAACGCCTGACGCTGCGCCCCCTCCACCCCGAGGACGCCGAGGCGCTGCACCGCCTGATCAACGACTGGGAGGTCGTGCGCACCCTGGCCGAACTGCCCTACCCGTACCCGCGCACCCTCGCCGATGAGTGGATCGCCTCCACGATCCAGGAACTGACGGCAGGCGAGGCCTATCACCTCGCCATCACCGGGCATGAGGGGGAGACGGAAATCCTGGTCGGCGTCGTCGGCCTGCGCCTGCAGCCCGGGGGGCGCACCGGCCGCCTCGGCTACTGGGTCGGGCGCGCGTTCTGGGGCCACGGCGTCGCCACCGAGGCGGCCGGCCGCATGACAAGCTGGGCCTTCGCCAACCTGCCGATCGACCTGATCACCGCTGACGTCACCGAAAACAACCCTGCCTCGGCCGCCGTGCTGCGCCGGGTCGGCTTCCGCCAGGTCGGCACCGGCCTCCGCCGCTCGCTCACCAACGGCGATGAGCACACGGTGATGATGTTCGAGGCCACCCGCGACGACATCTTCGGCCGCCCCGAGCCCCCCGCCGCCGCACCCGGCCAGCCCGAGGGCGCCAAGCCGCTCCTGCTGGTCGCCGCCTGCGCCCTGGTCGATACCGATGGCCGCGTCCTGCTCGCCCGCCGGCCCGAGGGCAAGAAGATGGCCGGCCTGTGGGAGTTCCCGGGCGGCAAGATGCATGCCGGCGAAACCCCGGAAGCCGCCCTCATCCGCGAATTGAAGGAGGAGCTCGGCATCGACGTCACCGCCGCCTGCCTCGCCCCGTTCGCCTTCGCCTCCCACGATTACGAGAGCTTCCACCTGTTGATGCCGCTGTTCCTGTGCCGGCGCTGGATGGGCACCCCGACCCCGCGCGAAAACCAGACCCTGGCCTGGGTGCGCGCGGCCCGGCTGGTCGAGTACCACATGCCGCCGGCTGACAAGCCGCTGATCCCGTTGCTGCGCGACTTCCTGTAGCGCATTATATTGCCGCAGGCGGCGACGCTCCGGAGACATGCAGCATGCCCTCAAGCCGAGGATTAGAGCCAAACCCCACCGCCTGCCTGCTGGTCATCGGCAACGAGGTGCTGTCCGGCCGGACCCAGGACGCCAACATCCGCTTCCTCGCCATCGAGCTCGGCAAGCTCGGCATCCCGCTGCGAGAGGTGCACATCATCCCCGACGTGGCCGAGGTCATCATCCGCACGGTGAATGAGGTCCGCCCCAGGTTCGACTACGTCTTCACCACCGGCGGCATCGGCCCGACCCATGACGACATCACCAGCGAATGCATCGCCGCGGCCTTCGGCGTGCCGTGGGAGCCGCACCCCGAGGCGTTCGCCCGCATGCAGGCCTTCTACAAGCCCGGCGATTTCAACGCCGCCCGCCAGCGCATGGCCACCATGCCGCGCGGCGCCAAGCTGATCGAAAGCGGCTACAGCGTTGCCCCGGGCTTCCAGATCGGCAACGTCTACGTCATGGCCGGCGTGCCGCGCGTGATGCAGTCGATGTTCGAGTGGCTGGCCCCGCGCCTGCGGGGCGGCGCCCGCATCGAATCCCGCGCCGTGCATGTCCTGGGCCTGCCCGAAGGCACCATCGCCGAGGGGCTGGAGGCGGTGCAGAAACGCTACCCCGAACTCGATATCGGCAGCTATCCGTACTACCGCCCGACCGGCAACGGCATCGTCCTGGTCGCCAAGGGACCCGATGCCGCCATGGCCGAGCGCGCCATCGCCGAGATCACGTCGCTGATCCAGAGCCTGGGCAAGGTGCCTATCCCGGGCGAGCCGCCCGACCTTTGAACCGGCGAGCGTTTCTCTCCCCCAGCCCGATGGCCAGCCTGCAAGCGCACCTCGTCTCCCGCTATATCCGCTGGCGGATCAAGCGGCCCCTCATCGGCCATATCGACCTCCTGGCCGCTCGGCGCAGCCTGGAGCGGCCCTACATCGGTCCCATCCCCCATGATGTGCGGATCACGCCCGGGCATGGCCCCGTGCCGGGCGAGTGGGTAGAGCCACGGCGCAGCACCCCCGACGCGCCGGTGCTGCTTTATCTGCACGGCGGCGGCTTCTTCGCCTGCAGCCCGGCGACGCACCGCGCCATCACGACCGGCTTCGCGCGCTGCGGCGGCCCGCGCGTGTTCGCCGTCGACTATCGCCGAGCGCCGGAATGGCGGTTTCCCGCGGCGCTGGAGGATGCGGCGGCGTGCTGCGACTGGGTCCTGCGCGAAACCGGCCGCCCCGTCGCGGCCATCGCCGGCGATTCCGCGGGCGGCACGCTGGCCCTCTCGCTGCTGCTCCATCTGCGCGACACCGGCCGGCCGCTGCCCGCCTGCGCCGCCCTGTTCAGCCCCGTGACCGACCTCGCGGCCACCGGCGCCTCGATCATCGAGAACGATCGCCGCGACGCGATGTTCTTCGGCGCCTCGGTCGCGCGGCTGCGGGAAGTCTATCTGCCCGAAGGTGTCTCGCCCCGTGACCCGCTGGCTTCGCCCCTGTACGCCGATCCGGCGGGGCTGCCGCCGCTGCTGTTCCACGTCGGCTCGGATGAGGTGTTGCGCGATGACAGCACTCGCTTCGCCGCCAAGGCCCGGGCCGCCGGTGTCGAGGTCACGCTCCGCCTCTGGCCCGTCGTGCCGCACGCCTGGCAGTTGATGGGCCCCTGGGTGCCCGAAGGCGCCGAGTCGGTGCGTCAGGCGCGGGCATTCGTGCTGCGCTACGCTCTCTCCGCCTGCGCCCCCTCCGCCTGCGCCCCCTCCGCCGGCGACCCGACCGTGCCGGCATCGCTCTCGAGCAGGGACACGATTCGCGACGCCGGCTCCGGCCGGCCGATGATGTAGCCCTGCGCCTCATCGCAGCGCTCCGCCTGCAGGAAGGCAAGCTGGTCCCAGGTCTCCACCCCCTCGGCCGTCACCACCAGGCCCAGGCTGTGGCCCAGGGCAATGATCGCCCGCGCGATGACCCCGGCCTCCTTGTCCTCATGCAGCGGCTGGATGAATGAGCGGTCCAGCTTGATCTTGCTGAACGGATAGCGCCGCAGATAGCTCAGGCTGGAATAGCCGGTGCTGAAATCATCCAGCGCAATCCCGACCCGTTGCGCGCGCAGCGCCTGCAACGCCTTCAGCGCCTCATCCGCCTGCTGGATCAGCACGTTCTCGGTGATCTCGATTTCCAGCCGTTCGGGCGCCAGCCCGGTCTGCGCCAGGATGCCCGCCACCATGTCGGCGAGGTCGGGCTGGCAGAACTGCGTCGGCGACAGGTTGACCGCGACCTTCAGCGGCCGAGGCCAGGATGCCGCCTCGCGGCAGGCGGTTTCCACCACCAAGTGCCCGAGCGGATGGATCAGGCCGGTTTCCTCGGCCAGCGGAATGAATTCGTTCGGCGGCGCCAGCCCGCGCTGCCACAGCCTGCGCCGGCGTGCAAGCGTCATCCCAAGCGTTGCTGCTGATCTC
>DASQVN010000078.1:0-9507 GCA_035640755.1 Rhodopila sp. | reverse complement strand
CAATACGGAGGACACAAGGGCGGACGGAGCGCCGCGGAGATATTTATCGGGCCTGCGGTCGGGGGCGGATGGGGGCCAGGGGCTGGCCCAGAGGGCTGGCGGGGAGCATACGGGTTCCTGGTGCGGGCGGGGGTGGTTCGGGGATGTCGGCGGGCATCGTGAATTGCTGCGTTTGGGCCGGGGCTTCCGGCTGTTCGAATTCGAGGACGGCGCGGATCCCCGGGGTCAGGGCGTGGGGCGTGTCGCCTGATCCATCATCCAGCACTACGGGCAGGGTGACCGGATCGACGATGCCGGCGGCGCTCAGGGCCTCGGTCGGGTCGGCGTCGCCGATGACGAGGACCGCGCGCAGGGAGATGCGGTCGAATTCCGGTATCTGATCCAGGGGATTGTCGCTCATGTCGGGCGCCTCCATGTTCATGATACGTTCATAGCGCAATCCGTGTTGATTTGCAACAATCTTGTGTGGCGGAATTCTTGTATGGCCGCTGCGCGCTTGTCGCGGGACCGGGAGTGATCCTGCCTGGGCGCCCGCATGGGCCGCCTTGGGGCGCAATTTTCTCCAAGCGGCGGGTGTGCCACGATGATACCGGTTCGGCGCCGAGGAGAGAGATGCGCGCGACGACAGTCCTGGACACCGCTTCGATCCGTGTGACCGACTATCGCTGTGACTCCGGGCCGTCGGCGCGTCCATTCACGGAACTGCATGACGCATTTACCATTGCCTATGTGCGGTCGGGCAGCTTCGGCTACACGTGCCGCGGGCGGCGGTGGGACCTGGTGCCGGGGGCGGTGCTGATCGGGCGACCGGGCGACGAGTATGTATGCTCCCACGAGCACGTGTGCGGCGATGAGTGCCTGGGATTCAGGCTGGCAGCCGACCTCGCGGATGAACTGGATGCCCGCGGGGCGCTGTGGCGGACGCATGTGCTGCCGCCGGTGCCCGGGGTGCTTGTGTTCGGCGAGTTGGCGCAGGCGGCGGTGGAGCGGCGCATCGATGTCGCACCGGACGAGGCCGGCTTGCTGCTGGCGGGGCGGGTGGCGGCGCTGGCGGGGGCACCGCCGCCGCCTTCGGGGATCACGGCACGGGACCGACGGCGTGCGGTCGAGGCTGCGCGCTGGATCGAGGCGAAGGCCGCCGAACCGATCGACCTGCAGCAGGCCGCGGAGCAGGCTGGGCTGAGCCGGTTCCACTTCATCCGCATGTTCGCGCGCGTGCTGGGCGTGACGCCGCATCAGCATCTGGTCCGGGCGCGCGTGCGGCTCGCCTCCCGCCTGCTGGCGGCGGAGGATTGTCCGGTCACCGAGGTCGCACTGGAGGCCGGGTTCGGCGATCTGTCGAACTTCGTGCGCACGTTTGGCCGAGCGGCGGGGATGTCGCCGAGTGCGTTTCGGCGGAAAGCGCGGAAGGACCGCAATTTCCGCCAAGAACCGGTGGCCGGCTCGGCCTAGGGTGACGCCCGCAACAAGGAGGTTACCGTGTTCGACCACGTGGGACTGCGTGTGAAGGACCTGCGGGCAAGCGTCCGTTTCTACACATCCGTGTTGGCGCCACTTGGCTACGCGCTCGACACGGACAGCGCCGAGGCGGCGAGCTTCGGTCCTCCCGGCCAGTCGATGCTGTGGCTGCACCAGGTTGGTGGTGCGGGCGGGCAGGGCGTGCATGTCGCGTTCCGCGCGCCGACGCGCTTAGCGGTGGACCGGTTCCATGCGGCAGGGCTGCAGGCGGGCGGCAGGGACAACGGTGCGGCCGGGCATCGGCCGGACTACAGCCCGACCTACTACGCGGCGTTCCTGGTCGATCCGGATGGCAACAACGTCGAGGCGGTCTGCATGGAAGCAGCCGGCTGAAGCATCACGGGGGTGGCTGCAAGCCGAGCAGCCGGTCGGCGTTGCCGTGCGCGATCTTCACCCTGTCGGCCGGAGCAAGCGGCAACTGGTCGAGGAAGGCGCGCGCCTTGTCATTCGAGGCGAAGGGGTAATCAACCGAAAACATGATCCGGTCCGCGCCAAAGGTGTGCAGCAGCGCCAGGAAGGGCGGCAGAGTGAAGAAGCCGCTGGTAGTGACGTGCACGTGGCCGACGATCACCTCGGTCAGGTTGCGGCCAAACACCTGGTCACAGCGGGCCAGCATCATCGGCAGGGCCTCGCCCATGTGGCCAATGATCCATTGCAGGCGGGGATAGCGTTCCATCGTGCCGGAGACGGCGAGGCGGATGATGTGCACGGCGGTTTCGGCATGCCATCCCCAGCCGGCGGCCGAGAGCAGGTAGGAATTCGCTTCGCCCAGCCCGTCGTAGTAAGCCTGCTTCACCGCGGCGGGCGGCAGACCGGGGTGCAGGTAGATCGGAACGCCCAAGGTTTCAGCCCGGGCCAGGATGGGTGCGAAGCGCGGGTCGTCGAGAAAGCGGCCCTCCGTCAGGCCGTTGATCAGGGCGCCGTGAAAGCCGAGATGGCGGGTGCAGCGCTCGAGTTCGTCGGCCGCGGCCTCGGGCGCGGTCATGGGCAGGTGGGCGAAGCCGGCATAGCGGGCCGGATGGGTGGCGATGGCAGTGGCCAGGGCGTCGTTGATCGCACGCGCCCACTCGATGCCCTGGTCGGGCGGCAGCAGGTCGGCGCCGGGGCCGGAGACGGACAGGACCTGCACCGTGATGCCGCTTTGGTCCATCAGGCGCAGGCGCGGCTCGCCCAGTTCGGCCAGCTTCTCGGCGTTGCGGCCGGGGCCCCAGGGCGCCTCGGGCGGCGGGAAGCCGCGCGCGGCGACGGCGTCGCGGCTGATCAGCCGCACGAGGGACGGGACGATGAAGTGTTCTTCCAGTGCGACGATCCGCATGGGCCGCTCCTGTGATGTCACCCGGCGGATGATGGGCACCAAATGCCGGAAGCGGCAAATTACCGATGGACGCCTTTGACAAGTTGGGGGTGACAAGTCGGGGGGCGGTTCCCAGGTGCCCAGGGATTCGCTTGTCATTCATAACCCGGAAGGAATGCCCTATGCAGCACAGACCCCTCGGCAGGACCGGTCCATCCGTCTCCGCCCTTGGCCTGGGCTGCATGGGCATGTCAGGCATGTACGGGCCGGCCAACCGCACCGAGAGCATCGCGACGATCCATGCGGCGCTGGACGCCGGGATTAACCTGCTCGATACCGGCGACTTCTACGGCATGGGGCACAATGAGCTGGTGATCGGCGAGGCGGTGCGCGGGATGCCGCGCGAGCGCTACCTGCTCAGCGTCAAATTCGGCGCTCTACGCGACCCGGCCCTCGGCTGGGTCGGCTACGATTCTCGGCCGGCCGCGGTGAAGAACTTCCTGGCGTATTCATTGCAGCGGCTGGGTGTCGATTATATCGACATCTACCGTCCTGCGCGCCTCGACCCCAACGTGCCGATCGAGGACACGATCGGCGCCATTGCCGATGCGGTGAAGGCGGGCTGGGTCCGCCATATCGGCCTGTCGGAGGTCGGGCCGGAGACGATCCGCCGCGCGAACGCGGTGCATCCGATCGTCGATCTGCAGATTGAGTACTCGCTGATCAGCCGCGGCATCGAGGACCGCATCCTGCCGGCCTGCCGCGAGCTTGGCATCGGCATCACCGCTTACGGCGTGCTGTCACGCGGGCTGATCAGCGGGCATTGGCAGAAGGGCGCGACCGCGCAGGGCGATTTCCGGGCGCTCAACCCGCGGTTCCAGGGGGCGAACCTCGATGCCAATCTGCGTCTGGCCGAGGCGCTACGCCAGGTGGCCGACATAAAGAAGGTCAGCATCGCGCAGATCGCGATCGCCTGGGTGGCAGCCCAGGGACCGGACATCGTGCCGCTGGTCGGCGCGCGCCGGCGCGACCGGCTGACCGAGGCTCTCGGCGCGCTGGATGTCACGCTCTCCCCGCAGGATCTGCAGGCGATCGAACGCGCGGTGCCAAAGGATGCCGCGGCCGGGCAGCGCTACGCGCCGGAGCAGATGGCGCATCTGGATAGCGAAGTGGGTGGTTAGGTCTTGCGGAGCGGATTCGCGCTCTCGCACGTTCCGTGCTCCCGCGATCCGGTCCTGATCAGTCCGCCGGTTCCAGTTCCTCGGCTGCGGGGGCAGGGGCAGCGGGTTCGCTGCGCTGCCGGCGGCGGGCGAGCCAACGGTGCCCGGAAATGGCCAGTTGGCCCATCAGGGTGCGGGAGCCCGCGTAGCTGTCCAGCAAGGTTTCGGCATTCGACAGGCGGAACTTGAACGGTTCCTCGCCGCGCAGGAAGTCCACCAGCCGCAGGCCGCGGTCGAACGACCATTTCGCGTAATCGACGATCAGGATGGTGCCGGGCGAGGCACGTTCGAAGGCGCCGTCGTAGGCGGTGAAATACGCCTCCATGCGGTTGTCATAGACGAAGTTCACCGAGGCGGCAGCGATCCGGCCGCCGGTTTCCAGCACGAAGAGCTTGGCGAGGCCGGTATCCCATGCGCGGCGCAGCATGGTGCGCAGCAGGGCGGCATCGACTGTCAGCAGTGGGGAGGTCGGGTCGGTCTGGCGCAGCCAGGCGTCCTTCAACCGGATGACCTCGGCCAGCACGGGCTCGATCGGCTCGCCGCCGGGCTCGATGACGCGGAACGTGACCTCGCCGCCGAGTTCGGACAGGATGCGCTTGCCGCGCGTGTGGTTGTTGCGGCCTTTCTTGTTGAGTGAGCGGAAGAAGGCCTCGCCGTTCGGCCACTGGTTCTCGATGCGCATGCAGCGCTCGGTACGCTCGCCGGGCCGAAGGGGGCCCCCGTCGAGCGTGAGCTGGTCGAGCGTCGGCCGGCAGGCGGCATCGGGGCGCACCTGCTGGAGGTTCACGAGGTCGAAGCCGCCGTGCTTCCACAGCCCGTCCCAAAGCAGCGGCAGCACCGGGGTGGACGCGAAGGCGGGGTCAACCAGGCCGTCGCAATAGTCGCTGAAGAGCTGCGCCGCCCAATGCAGTATGCGCAGCCCGCTGCGCCGGTGCACGGCGCAGGGCAGGGCGCCTACCAGGGTCGGCCCGTTCCAGGCCAGGGCGATCAGCGGGCGGATTTCGCGGCGGTCACGCACGCCGTCCATCCAGCCGGAGATCCAGTCATGGCGCTGGAAGATCCGGCCATTGGCACGCTGCCACAAGCCATGCCATGCCACGCCGACTGCGGCGAAGCGTTCTGGGTCGCCGGCGACCTCGATCCTCGGGTTCAAACCGTCTCTCCGGCATGGTGATTGTCAGGGATCGACGTTCGCTTGGCGCGCCAGGCGGGAAAGACATAGGCCGCCATCTTCTTGAGCGGCACCACATGCAGCCGGTAGAGCGACTGGTATTCGGCGGCCTCGTTGTGCTGCAGGCCGAACACGAAATCCTCATCCGGCTCCGGTACGACCAGCGTGCCGAACATGCGGTCCCAGATGCCGAGCGCCAGGCCAAAGTTCTTGTCCCAGTGCTTTTCCGCAACGCTGTGGTGAAGCTGGTGGTAGTGCGGGCTGAGCAGCACGGCGTCGAGATACTTGCCGTAGGTGAACTTCAGGTGGGTGTGCCGCACGAAGTCCATCATCAGGATGGTGTTGCGCAGCATATACACGTTCAGGCCGAACACCGTGACCTCGACCGGGTCGAGCACGAAGAACAGCCAGACGCCGTAGCAGAGGCCGGGGATCAGCCCGTCCCACCACCGGTTCATGATCTCATCGAGCGGGTGGACGCGGTCGCGAGTGACCCCGATCATCACCTCGGCGGAGTGGTGCACCTTATGCAGCTCCCACAGGATGGGGATCTGGTGCTGCATGCGGTGATACAGGTAGTACGACAGGTCATAGGCCAGCAGCATCGTGATGGTGAACGCGACCAGCGTGAGCGGCCCGGCGTTCGCCATTTGATGGGTGGGCGCACCGAAGATCATCGTCAGCACCCAGAAGGCGAACTTGCCGGCCGCGATGGTGGAGATCGCGAGCGGAAACACCAGCAGCGGCATGAAGATACGCCGCGACAACCAGAACAGGAAGTCGGCCCGGGCCGAGGCGCTGTGGAAGATGACCGACGGGAGCATGTGGCGCACGAAGTTGCGCACCGACCAGGTTTCCGGGTTGGTCCGGGCATAGGTTACGATGCCGGCGAGCAGGATGGTTGCCCACAGCAGCAGGATGGCCACGCCGTTCACGCCGCGCACATGGTTCCAGCCGAGCTGGAGGTAGTGCTGAGCGAGGGCGGTGATCTCGGGCATCGTGGTGGTCATGTGATCCTTAACCCGCGGCGGCCGGCTCCGTTGCCGTTTCGACATGCGGAGTCCGCGCCATGGCGCTGCGTAGATGGTCGGCCAGACGCAACGACATGGC
The DNA here is from genome assembly GCA_035640755.1 of Rhodopila sp. Lineage (GTDB taxonomy): Bacteria > Pseudomonadota > Alphaproteobacteria > Acetobacterales > Acetobacteraceae > Rhodopila. The sequence goes on along the minus strand of DASQVN010000078.1, from coordinate 3,194 downwards.
GACGATCGTCAGCGTCGGATTGGCCTGACTCGATGTCGGAAAGATGGCGCTTCCTGCAACAAAAAGGTTGTTCACACCGAACACCTTGCCGTGACGGTCGACCACGCCCGCAGCGGCACTGGCGCCCATGCGGGCGGTGCCGATATGGTGCCCGCCATAGGCGCCGTCGCGGCGCACGACCGTTTCGATATCGGGCTCATTGGGGGCGAGCGCAAGGCTGCCCGCGCCGGCAGCGGCCAGATCCTGCCGCAGCAACTCGAAGCCGCGGGCGACGGTCTCGACATCCTGGCGTGTATAGCGCCAGTCGATGCGCACCTGGCGGTTGCCGAACCGGTCGGTGGTGTCGGCCAGCCCGATGCGGCTTTCGGGATTGGGCACCTGTTCGGCGTGGAAGTCGAGGCTGAACAGGTTGGTGCGGGGACGGATGATCACCGAAGGGAACTTGCGTTCCGCCAACGTGCGGTGGCGCAGCCAGTGGGCCAGGAAGCGCAGTGTCGAGCCGGCGTCGCGCACCGCGTTCATGCCGTGCCGCAGCCAGATGCCGGCCGAGGGCGGCGTGTCGCTGACCAGCCGCTTGGCGTATTCATAGCTGATGAAGCGCTGGGCGAGGAAGATCGCCGACAGCGGCCCGGTACCGTGCGCCGGATCGACGATGCGCGGATGGTGCAGGCGGAAGATCAGGCTGCCGATGCCCTGCTCCCGCTGCACGTCGGGGCGCAAGGCGATGCGCCGGCGGCAATAGGTGCCGTCCCAGGCGACATCATAGCCGTGCCAGACGGCATCCCTCTCGGCTGCCAGCTTGAGCACGCCGACGGTGCCGGCGATGTGCGACATATAGAAGCGGCCGACCAGGCCGTGCGTGTTACCGATGCCGGCCGCGTGCACGTCGTTCGAGTTCAGCAACAGGCGCGGGGTCTCGATGCCGCCGGTGGCGAGGACGAACTGGTCCGCGGCGATGCGGAGCGGGCGGTCGTGGCCGTCGCGCACATCGGCAGCGACGATGCGGCTGCCGTCCGGTGTCGCGTGCAGCCGCAGGACGGTGGCGCGCAGCAGGATGCGCACATTGGCCAGCCGCTCGAGCCGCGTGCGGTAGCGCTGGCCGAAATGCGTCGGGCAACTGAAGCGCTCGATGCTGTTCAGATCGAAATGCGCCGGTGCAAAGCCGAGGAGCACGGGACGCATCCCGCCGGTAACGGCGAGGCGCGCGTCGTATTCGTATTCCCCGGCCTCGCACAGCGCGTTGGCGTCGGGGTAGTAGCGCTCGACTTCGGCGAAGCTGATCGGCCAGCCGCTGTGCGGGATGTAGGCGCGCGCCTCGAAGTCGATCGGGTCGAAGGGCATGCAGCGCCCGCCCCAGATCGAGGTGGCGCCGCCCAGGCAGCGGACGCGGTACTTGTCCGGCGGGCTGTGCAGGGCCTCATCGGCCACCTCGCCGGCGTTCAGCGCCTGGATAGCGTCCCGTGCATCGAGATCGCCGGATTCCAGCAGCACGATGTCGCGCCCGGTTGCCGCGAGCTGCATCGCCAGGGTGATACCCGCCGGACCGCCGCCGATGATGCACAGGTCGGCCCGCACCGCCGGGTCGGTGAGTTCATGCGCCTGCAGGATCATGGTTCGGCATCCTTGACCGCCCGCGCCAGCCCGGCCATCGGGTCCCCAGCCGGGGTGAGCGCCGCGTACAGTGCCCCGATCGCGCGGGCGAACGCTTCCATGGTGAACAGGCGCTGGTACAGAAGGCTGCCCTCAGCGGCGATCCGCCGGCCCAGTGCGGGATCGTCGATCAGCGCGGCGATGGCGGTGGCGATCTCGGCTGTGTTGCCCGGGGTGACGAACAGGGCGTTGTGCCGGTCCTCCAGCACCTCGGGGATCGAGCCGACGGGGGTGCAGATGACCGGCGTGCCGGTGGCCAGCGCCTCCAGGATAACGAGCGGCAGGCCCTCATCATAGGCGGGCAGGATCAGCGCATCGGCATTGACCATCTCCCGCCGCGCATCGTCCTGGCTCAGCCAGCCGGTGAAGATGACCCGGTCGGCAATGCCAAGTTTGGCGGCCATGGCGCGGTAGCTCTCGACGGGACCGCCGCCGGCCATGGTCAGGCGGATGCTGCGCCCCTGAAGCTGGGGGGAGGCGAAGGCGCGCAGTAGGTCCTTGACGCCTTTGCGCTCCAGCAGGTTGCCGACGAACAGCAGGCGGAAGCAGCCGTCATCGGGCGCCGTCCGGGGTTGCGTCGGGGTGGCAGGCACGCCGTTGTAGACGATGCTGATCCGGCGCGGGCTGATATCGAAGGTGGTGCTGACCCAGTCGCGCCAGACCTCGCCCAGCACGACAACGTGGTCGGCAGAGCGGAACATCCAGCGGATCAGGCGCCTGCCGCGCGGGCCCATCGCGCCGTGGAACTGGCGGATCTGCGCGGCGTGCAGATGCAGCAGGACGCGGCCGCCGGCGAGCTTTGCCGCCGCCAGCAGGGCAGCTTTGCGGAACACGCTGCCACGCTCCGCCAGGTTGAGGTGAACGACTGCCAGGCGCCCGCGCGCGGCCTCGGCGAAGATGCGCCCGGCCGCCAGGGCCAGGAAGGCGGGGGAGAGGGCGATGTGGCCGCCGCCCCGGGTTTCCAGGCGCTTGAGGTCGAAGCGGCCCGAGGGGTCGTGCTGCAGCGATGCCAGATAGGCCATGATGCTGCCCATGCCGCCGCCGACCTGCCCGTAGGGGGCGGCCAGGAACACCGTGCGTCGTCGGGTCATGGGCGGATCGCCGTTGCCGATGGGAGATGTGCCGGGCGGAGGGGCATCTCAACCTCGCCCGTGTCCGCAGGAAGGCGCGTGACCCTGCGCATGCTGTTCGCGGAAGTCTGGCTGCGAGCTCTGCAACCACTGCACGGCCGCGTCGATCATCCGGTCCAGCCCGGCGGGATGCAGGACGAGTCCGGCCATGGCGGCGGAGGCATCCACCCTGATGTCCTGACGGAGCAGGGCAGCGAACGACGGCGTGATCGCCTCGGTCGCCGGAATGTCGATGAGCTTTGCGCCGATCCGGCGCAGCGGGGCCAGCAATCTGGTTTCCAGCCGCAGCTCGCGCGTGGGCACGCGCCGGACCGGTGTCGCGCCCAGGGCCTTGGCGAAACGCAGCAGGAACTGGTTCCAGCTCAGCTCCGCGGAACTGTTGACGTTGAAGACGCCCGATGGCGCTTCCAGTCC
>DASQVN010000077.1:0-4851 GCA_035640755.1 Rhodopila sp. | reverse complement strand
CGCGTCAGCCACCGCGGCCAGCGTATGCGGGCCAGTGCGGCGGAAGAAGCGGGGATCGCCAGGAAGCGGCGGCCGGTCCACCCAGCCGCTCATGGGAAGCCGCTCATGGTCAGTGCTTCTGGTTCTGCTTGCCCGCGGCCGATGCCACCGGCGTTGCCGGCGCATTGGTCTTCCCGGCCTCGGCGTTGCCCTTCTCGTTGGCATTGTTCATCGCCAGCGGCGAGACACCGTCCGGCGGCACAACGACCGAGGGCAGCACCTTGTTCATCACGTCGGCAACCGCCGGAGTGAGGTCGAAGTCAGCCGTCGTGCCCAGGATCTGCGCGCGGTTCAGCACCAGGTTGATGCCGCGCGACAGCGCGACCTGCTGTGCCACCTGCTCCATGGTGCGGTTGATCTGCAGCATCACGTACTGGCCCGCTTCCTGGATAATCCGGTTGCGCTCCCCGAAGCGGCGCTGGGCTTCGGTCGCCCGCTCCTGGATCTCCCGCTCCTTCGCGCGGATCTGCTCGGGGCTGAGCTTGGAGCGCTCGTTCCCCAGCGCCTGGCCGAGGTCGCGCAGCGTCGTCTGTTCCTTCTGGGCGTCCTCATTCAGCTTCAGGCCCCGCGCGTTCAGCTCCTTGTAGGCCGCCTGATAGGCGGTGGAGACGCGCAGCACGTCGGGCACCGAGAGGATGCCGATGATCGCCGCCGGCGTCGCCGGCCCCTTCGGGATCGGCGGGATCTCCGGCGCAGGGGGCAATTGCACCTGAAGCTGCGGGTTGCCGGTCTGGTCGGGGACACCCTCGGGCGCCGGCAGCGGGACCGCGCCCGCCGGCGCGGCGCCGGGTGCGGCGAGGGCCGCGGGCGGCGGCACGGTGGCCGCAGGCGGCGCCTTGGGCGCGGCGGAACGGGACGGGGCAGCCGACCGGCCCTGGCCAGGCACGAACCACTCCCCGCCTTGCGACTGCTGCGCCCAGCCGGCAAGCGGCTGCAAAACCAGCGTCAGCGCGACAGCCGCGCCGGCAAAACCGATGGATCGTTGTACCACTAGAACCTCGTTCCGAAACCAAAGCGGAAGATCTGCGTCTGATCGCCGGGTTGTTTGATCACAAACGGCGTCAGGTCAATGTTAATCAGCCCGAACGCGGTGCGCCACGAAATGCCGACACCCGCGCCGACGCGCGGCGCCGCCGAAGCCTCGATCACGCAGGGCGTGCCGTTGGCGTTCGTGCAGGTGCCGCCGTTCCTGAACGACGCCTGCGTCAGTGCCCCGACATCGACAAACGCCCGGCCGGTCAGGCCGAGGTCAGCCGACACGGGCAGCGGATAGCGCAGTTCGGTGGTCTGCGTCCAGATGAAGCGGCCGCCCAGCGGGTCGCCGGATGCCTGGTCATGCGGCCCGGCGCCGCCCGTTTGGAACCCACGCAGATTGTCGCCGCCCAGGAAGAAGCGGTCGATGATCTCCTCGCGCCCGCCTGGCAGGAGCGCCATGTAGCCGGTGCTGCCGCCCAGCTTGAGCACCCAGTCCGGATCGCCGAGGTAGCGTTCGAGCGGGAAATAATAGGCCGCGTTCAGGTTGCCGCGCACGAACTTGGCATCGCCGCCAAGACCGGCGAAATCGGTCCCGACCTCCACGATGTAGCCGGAATGCGGCACCAGCTTGCTGTCACGGTAGTCCAGGCTGACCGTCTGACTGACCTGTGACAACAGGGTCTTGCCCCTTTCGTTCACGATGAAGGCGCTGGCGCCGGCCTGGATGTTGAAGATGTCTCGATCGACCAGCGAGTAGCTCCACACCTGCCGCAGGTGCTCATTGATGTCGTAGCCGGCACGTAGCGAGAAGCCGACCCGCCGCTCATCATACGGTTCCGTGCCCAGGTACTGCGTCTGGATCAGGAACGCATCGGCGCCGGCCACCAGGTTGCGGTCCAGGAAGTAGGGATCGGTGATCGAGGAGCTGATCGAGCTGCGCTTCTGTGCCAGCACGCCGTTGATGCTGGCGTTGACGCCGGTGCCGACCAGGTTGCGCTCCGACAGGCCGACATCAACCAGCGCGCCGGCATCGGTCGAATAGCCGCCGCCGAACGACAGCTCGCCGGTCGCCTTCTCGGCGATGTTCGCGGTCAGGATCGCCTTGTCCGGCGCCGAACCGGGTGAGGTGTTGATGTCGACGTTCTGGAAATAGCCGAGGTCGGTCAGGCGGGTCTTCGAGCGCCGCACCGCCTCGGCGCTGTACGGGTCGCCTTCGGCCAGCCGGAACTCCCGCCGGACCACCTTGTCCTGGGTCCGGGTGTTGCCGACGATGTCGATCCGCTCGACATACACGCGCGGGCCTTCGCCCACATCGAACGTAAGATCGACCGTATGCTTGGCGACGTTGCGGTCGGCGCGCGGCTTCACCTCGACAAACGCGTAGCCCCGGTTGTGCACCTGCTCCTCGATCAGGTCGGCGGTGCGGCCGACCGCGTCGCCGTCGTACCAGTCGCCGGTGTTCAACTGCAGTGCGGACTCCAGGTCCTTGGGTGTGAGGTTGCGGAGCTGCGAGTTGATGGTGACCTTGCCGACGCGGTAGCGCTCGCCCTCGTTCACCGTGAACGACAGGAAGAACCCTCTTCGGTCCGGCGACAGCTCGGCACTGGCGTCGGTGATCTGGATGTCGGCATAGCCGTTCTTCAGGTAGAAGCGGCGCAGCAGTTCCTTGTCGTAGGCCAGACGTTCCGGGATGTACTGGTCGGACGTGGAAAGAAAGCGCCACCAGCGCGATTCGCGGCTGTCGATCACCTCGGCGAGGCGGCCCTCGCTGAACGCCTTGTTGCCGTTGATGACGATCTTGCTGATCAGGGTGGCGGAACCGTCGTTGATCTGGAAGACGACATCGACGCGGTTCTGGTCCAGGCGGATGATCTGCGGCTCGACCGTGGCGTCGTAGTAGCCGCGCTTGGCGTACATGTCGAGGATGTGCAGCCGGTCGGCCTCGGCGATCGCGGGGGTGTAGACGGCGCGGGGGCGCAACTGCACCTCGGGGCGCAACTGATCGTCGCTGAGCTTGTGGTTACCCTCGAACACCACGCGGTTGACGATCGGGTTTTCCACGACATGGACCACCAGCGTATCCCCGCTGCGGCCAAGGCGGACGTCCTGGAACAGCCCGGTCGCGTAGAGTGTCTTGAGGCTGCGGTCCAGCCGGTCCTGGTCGAACCGGTCGCCCGGCGTCACGAGCAGGTACGACAGAATCGTTCCGGCCTCGATGCGCTGGTTGCCCTCGACCTTGATGTCCCTGATGACACCGGTCGGGGCGGCGGCGGGACGGACGCGGGCGGCCGGGGAGTGGCGATTCGTCGGTCTTTGTCCTGCGGCGCTTCCGATGACCAGTATGGACAGCACGCATGCGGCGGCAAGCCGCGCGGCACGGTTGTTGAACAAAAGGCTGGTCCCCCCAAGCGACGCGAGCGATCCGAGAAGCGATTGTCACCGGAAAGCCGGTGCAAGCGGCGCGCACCATAGCGACGGGTGGCAGCGGATGCTAGTACCGCTATTCGCGTGCGCGTGAGATGAAAGGCGCTCGGCAACCCTTTGTAATACTGGGTGTTCATGTGCATCGGGTCGATGCGGGAAGGCGACGGGCCCGATTCCGTCACGTTACCCGGGTCACGCTTGCCGCCGAGGTGTCGCCCATCCGGCACGCTCGGGAAGCTGAACCCGGAAGCCGACGACTACCTGTCAGGTAGTTGACCGCGCCACGCCGCACCCGGACCATGCGCGGCCGGGCGGGGTCCCCGCTCGGTTTCGTTGAACTTCCGCACCAAAGGCAGGTGATGATGAACGTGACCCGGCGGCTGGCATTGTCCCTGCCCTTCTACTACGGATGGCTGGTCGTTGCTGCAGCGTTCGCAACGATGGCGGTGGGAGTGACTGCCCGCACCGCATTCTCGTTGCTGCTGCCGCCGCTGATCAGCGAATTCGGCTGGGACCGGGGTGTGGTCGCCGGCGCGTTCTCCTTCGGGTTCCTGGTCTCCGCGGTGATCAGCCCCATGGTGGGCCGCATGATGGACCGGTACGGCCCCCGGCTCGTGATCGGAACAGGGGTATGCATGATGGCCGCAGGGCTGTTCGCGGCGCCCGCCATCGCGGCTCCATGGCACCTGTACCTGACCCTCGGCGGCCTGGTTGGTGTCGGCGCGAACCTGACGAGCTTCACCGCGCAATCGCTCTATCTGCCGAACTGGTTCGTGCGGCGCCGCGGCCTGGCCATGAGCCTCGCTTTCGCCGGTGTCGGCGTGGGCGCGATCGTGCTGCTGCCCTGGCTGCAGACCATCATCGGCCGGGATGGCTGGCGGGCAGCATGCCGAGCGATGGGCGTGCTTGTGCTGTTCATCATCGGACCGTCGACCCTGCTGGTGCGGCACCGGCCGCAGGATGTCGGCCTGCTGCCCGATGGCGGGCCAGGCGCTGTGGTGGACGGCGCGACGCGCGCACACTCGAACATCGCCGATCCGGCCTGGACATCCATCGAGTGGACGCTGGCACGCGCCATGCGCACCGCACGCTTCTGGTGGGTGGCGCTCGGCTTCTTCTGCGCGCTGTTCGCCTGGTACGCGGTGCAGGTCCACCAGACGCAGTATCTCGTCGAGATCGGGTTCAGCCCGGCCGTGGCGGCGTGGGCGCTGGGCGTCGTGAGCGTCATTGCCATTCCGGGGCAGATCGGCCTCGGTGCGTTGTCCGACCGGATCGGACGCGAATGGGTGTGGTCGATTGGCTGCCTCGGCTTCGCTGTCTGCTACGCTGCGCTGATCGCGCTGGAGCATGCGCCGCTCCCGGCGCTGCTGTGGCTGATGGTGGCCTCCCAGGGGGTACTGGGCTACGCGATGG
>DASQVN010000076.1:0-9223 GCA_035640755.1 Rhodopila sp. | reverse complement strand
CCCGTTGCCATCGTGGTTCCTTGCCACCGGGTCATCGGCGCAGATGCCAGCCTTGCCGGCTACGGCGGCGGCATCGACCGCAAACATTGGCTGCTGACACACGAAGGGGCCGCTTTCGGAAACGAAGCGGCGAGACGGACTTCGAAGGCCGCCTGAAAGTCGGAAAATTGAGCTGCTGCCGGTTCCGTGGACACCGGGTTTAGGGTGTTTGACGGGATTAGAGGGCAGGCATGGGACGGCGACAGTTCAGCCGGCGACCAGAGCCCGGCTTTGCCAGATGCAGGCCGCGCGCTATGGCAGGCCCATTCTGACAGACCGAGTATCCGTGGCCACTTTCTTCTCTGCCAAGCGCCTTCGGCTCCATTCCGCTCGTACGCAGCGGCGGATCGTCTTCTTGCTGGGCGGCGTTGTCGTCGGGGCGGCCGCCGTCGTGCTCGCCATACTCGCCGACGACGCGCAGCGCCTGTTCCAAGCGATGATCCATCGCTGGCGCTATGGCTCGCTCCTCGTCACGCCGTTTGGCATCGGCCTCTCGGCTTGGCTGACCCGGCGGGTGTTTCCCAACTCCCAAGGCAGCGGCATCCCGCAGGCCATCGCCGCCAGACAGCTCCAGAGCCAGAGCGCGCGTGGGAGCCTGGTGTCGATCCGGATCGCTATCGGCAAGATCCTGCTGACCCTGTTCGGGCTGCTTTGCGGCGCCTCCATCGGCCGGGAGGGACCGACGGTCCAGGTTGGCGCCTCGATCATGTTCGCCATCGGCCGCCTCTCGCCGCGCCGGCAGCCCGGGCTGATCCTGGCCGGGGCGTCGGCTGGCATTGCCGCGGCGTTCAACACACCGCTCGCCGGCATCGTATTCGGGATTGAGGAGATGAGCCGCGCCTTCGACATCACCTCAAGTGGCTTGCTGATTGGCGGCATCATCGCTGCAGGGCTGACCTCCCTGGCCCTGCTTGGGGACTACACCTACTTCGGCACCACCACAGCGACGCTGCACTCGGCCTCGGCGTGGCTTGCCGTGCCGCTCTGCGGCGGCATCGGTGGGCTGCTTGGCGGTGTGTTCAGCCGCATCCTCATCGAGGTGGCCGCAGGGCTGCCGGGAGCGGCGGGGCGCGCGATCAGGCGTTATCCGATTCTCTTCGCCGTGCTGTGCGCCTTGGGCACAGCGCTCTGTGGCCTCGCCTCTGGGGATACGATCTATGGCACAGGCTACAGTCAGGTGAAGGCGCTCCTGGATCATGGCGTGCCGCTGCCGCAGTCCTTCGGCCTGCTCAAGATGGCGGCGACGACGCTGGCTTCGATCAGCGGCATCCCAGGCGGCATCTTCTCGCCGTCTCTCGCAGTTGGCGCGGGGATTGGGTTCAACCTCTCCGCCCTCTTTCCCGGGACGCCGGTAGCAGCGATGGTCCTGCTCGGGATGGTGGCGTATTTCGCGGGTGTGGTTCAGGCTCCCATCACGGCGTTCGTTATTGTCACGGAGATGACGAACGACCACGCCATGGTCATGCCTTTGATGGCCGCGGCCTTCATCGGCTACGCGAGCTCACGGCTGGTCTGCCGCGAGGGCGTCTATCATGCTCTATCCAAGAACTTCCTGGCTGCCGCACGCACGCTGGAGCTTTCCTTGCCTGGCCTAAACCAGGAGGCCGCCCCTGCGGGCGGGCGAACGGGGGCGTCGCCGCCGCCCGGGAACCTCGTTGGGTGAACCGGCCGCCTGGACAGAATCAGGGGGGTCAAAATTCATATGTGGACGGCCCCCACGTGCAAGGATTTCCGAAGCAGCTTCGCTCTGGCGATGCCACTGCGCCAACCGCGCTGCGATCTCGCGCGTTGCCCGGGGCCTGTGGGCGGTGCGCCGACGGGGCGGCATCACGTCGTTCAGGACCCCGAGACCGCCAGTATCGCTGACATGCCAGCCGCTGTTCAGCAAAGTGTTGCTCGCGCGGTAAAACGCCACGTCTCCAGCAGCATATTCAGGAACTGACTGGCTTGCGGAGAAAGCACTGACTTGCTGCGCCGCACGATCCCAATAGTTCGCGAGACCTCAGGATCGACCAGCCGCAACGTCCGAATAACGGGATGCTTGGCCGCGGGTGTCGCCAGGCGAGGCAAAACGGCAACGCCAAGCCCGCCTTCAACAAGGCCGAGCGAACCCGAGAGGTGGCTGACCTCATAGGCCCAATCGAGTTGCGTGCCGCACCGGGCGAGCGCGGTGTCGATGATTGCACGGTTCCCGCTCGTCCGTCCGACGGTGATGACGCGGTGGCCCTTCAACTCGCTCCACGCGACCCGCTTGCGACTCGCCAGCGGATGGTCGTGGCGGCATGCAAGCACGAACGGGTCCTCAACAAGCTTCGTGAATTCGATCTCCGCGTGCGAGGCGCCAATGAAATTAATGCCGAAATCCGCCTCGCCACGCCCCACGGCCTCGAGTCCCTCATTGGCGCCGATATCCAGGATGCGAATGCGGATCCGTGGGTAGTGCTCGCTGAACTTTCCTATGACAGGCGGCAGGAAATAGAAGACCGCCGTCGGCACCGCTGCAATAGTGATTAGTCCCGAAGATCGGGTGCCTACGCCGCGGATGGCAAGGACCGAGGTCTCGAATTCATCGATCAGCCGCCGCACCTTGGGCATGAAGTCCCGGCCGACCATCGTGAGGGCCACGTGGCGCGGTGAGCGCTCGATCAACGCTGTGCCGAGCGCTTCCTCCAACTTCTGGATGCGCCGGCTCAGGGCGGGCTGCGACAGGTTCAGCGCCTTCGCGGTCCGGACAAAGCTGCCCAGCTCGGCGACTGTGACGAACGCCTTCAGGTCGAGCAGTTCCGCGTTCATTGCGCGCCCTCCATTCCAGTTCGCGCAATACTAGCCCAATTCTTTGCATTTTACAGGAAGCCGTCCTGCCACCATCGTCCGCTCCAACCCAGCCGGAGCCCGTCACATCGAGTGTTCCGGTGGCCCGACTGAGCAGGCCAAGTTCTGCCAGGAAGAGAATCGGAGGGAGCGACCACGATGCGGATAGAAGCATCCGCGCTGCATGCACCGCCTGCCAAGCCCAAGGCATTCTACCGGATGCTATACGCCCAGGTGCTGGCTGGCCTCGTCCTGGGCATTCTCATAGGCTATCTGTGGCCTGACTTCGGAGCTGCGCTGAAGCCGCTCGGGGACGGCTTCGTCAAGCTAGTCAAGATGATGATCGCGCCCATCGTGTTCTGCACGATTGTCGGTGGCATCACCAGCCTCAACGACACCCGCGAAATCGGCCGGACGCTGCTGAAGTCGATGGGGCTGTTCTACGCGCTGACCATCCTGGCCCTGGTCACCGGGCTTGTGGCGGTGCTGCTCATCCAGCCGGGCGTCGGGATGCACATCTCCGCGGCCTCGCTCGATCCGTCCGTTGCCGCGCGGTTCGCCAAACAGGCAGCGCCGGTCGGCTTCTGGGACTTCGTGCTGCACATCATCCCGAACTCCTTCTTCGGCGCCTTCGCCGACGGCGAGGTCCTGCCGACCCTGCTGCTCTCAGTGCTGATCGGTTTCGGCCTGATCCGGGTCGGCCAGATCGGAGAGCCCGTCATGAAGGGCATCGACTCCTTCTCGCATGTCCTGTTCGCCGCCTTCGGCTTCATTGTGAAGCTGGCCCCGCTTGGCGCCTTCGGTGCCATGGCGTTCACCGTCGGCCGCTACGGCATCCGTTCGATTGGCTCGCTCGGCCTGCTCATCCTGACCTTCTACATCGCGTGCGGCGCATTCATTGCGCTCGTGCTCGGTACGCTCGCGCGAATACACGGGTTCAGCCTGTGGAAGATGCTGCGCTACTTCCGCGAGGAGTTGCTGATCGTGCTAGGCACGTCCTCGTCCGAACCCGCGCTGCCCGGCGCGCTACGGAAGCTGGAGTTGCTGGGCTGCCAGAAGGGCATCGCCGGGCTGGTGCTGCCGATGGGCTACTCGTTCAACCTCGACGGTACCGCGATCTACCTTACTCTGGCCTCGCTGTTTATCGCCCAGGCCTGCGACATCACGCTCTCCTGGACCCAGATCGCGACGATGCTCGGCCTGATGCTGCTGACCTCGAAGGGCGCGGCGGGCGTCACCGGAAGCGGGTTCGTCGCGCTGGTCGCCACCCTGACGGTGATGCCGGACCTGCCGGTGGCGGGGGTGGCGCTGCTGGTCGGCATTGACCGGTTCATGTCGGAGGCACGGGCGCTAACCAGCCTCATCAGCAACTGCCTCGCCAGCATCGTGGTCTCGCTCTGGGAAGGGGCCTGCGACCGCACGGTGCTGATGCGCGAACTGAACCAGAACTACGCCGCCACTGAGGCGGCCATTGAGGAGGGCACTCTGGCATGAGCACCGAACCATCCGCAGCGCGAACCACCACCATGAATCTCAGGGACTGGATCGGGTGCACCGAGACGATGAACGACACGGTCACGCCCACGCCTTACGCCGCGCTCTCGGCGACGCTCGACCGCCCGGCCGAAAGGCCCGCAGCGGGGACGCCGCTGCCGCCTCTCTGGCATTGGCTCTACTTCCTGCCCCTGCATCGTCGCTCCGAGATCGGGCCGGACGGGCATGCCAGGCGCGGCGGCTTTCTGCCGCCGGTCCCCCTGCCGCGGCGCATGTGGGCGGGCAGCCAGTTCACCTTCCACGCGCCCCTGCGCATCGGAGACGCGCTCACTCGGACGTCGCGCATCGAGGACGTGACGGAGAAATCTGGACGTACTGGCCCCCTGGTGTTCGTGAAAGTGCGCCACGAGATCGCCCGGACAGGGGAAAGCACCCCCGCGGTCACCGAGTTCCACGACATCGTCTATCGCGAGGCGGCGAAGCTGGACGAAGCAGCGCCGCCTCCGACCGAGGCACCGGACGGCGGGGCGTGGGAGCGCCGCTGGGTGCCGGACGATGTGCTGCTGTTCCGTTATTCAGCGCTGACCTTCAATGGCCACCGCATCCACTATGACCGCCGCTACGTGACCGAGGTCGAGGGCTACCCGGGCCTGATCGTGCACGGGCCGCTGATCGCGACGCTGCTGCTCGACCTGCTGCGCCACGAGCGCCCCGAGGCCGAGGTGCTGGAGTATCGCTTCCGGGCGATCCGTCCGACCTTCGACCTCAATCCCTTCTCGGTGTGCGGCGCGCCGCAGCCGGACGGCAAGACAGTCCGTCTGTGGGGGAAGGACCACGAGGGCTGGCTGACCATGGATGCAACCGCGGTCATCCGCTGAGGAGAGAGCCATGCAACCCTTGACTGGCATCACCGTCGTCACCCTGGAGCACGCGATTGCGGCGCCCTTCGCCACCCGCCAGCTTGCGGATCTCGGGGCTCGCGTCATCAAGATCGAGCGGCCCGGCGTTGGCGACTTCGCCCGCGGCTACGACACCCGGGTCCGAGGCTTGGCCTCGCACTTCGTCTGGACCAACCGCTCGAAGGAAAGCCTCACGCTCGATGTGAAGCACCCGGGCGCGCAGGAGATTCTGCGGCGCCTGATCCAGGAGCATGCCGACATTGTGGTGCAGAACCTGGCCCCTGGGGCCGCCGCGCGGCTCGGTTTGTCCTACGCCGCCCTCGCGGCCGAGAAGCCGGGCATCATCGTGTGCGACATCTCCGGCTACGGGAATGACGGCCCGTACCGGGACAAGAAGGCGTACGACCTGCTGATCCAGGGCGAGGCTGGCTTTCTCTCGGTTACTGGCACGGAGGAGACCCCGTCGAAGGCCGGCCCATCCATCGCCGACATTGCCGCGGGGATGTATGCCTACACCAACATCCTTGCCGCCCTGCTGGAGCGGCAGCGGACGGGACGCGGGTGCCACATCGATGTTTCGATGCTGGAAGCGCTCGGCGAGTGGATGTCCTATCCGCTCTACTACGCCTTCGACGGCGCCTCCCCGCCGGCGCGCACCGGCGCCAATCACGCCACGATCTACCCCTATGGCCTGTTCCCGACCGGCGACGGCAAGACGGTACTGCTGGGCCTGCAGAACGAGCGCGAATGGGCGGCGTTCTGCGAGACGGTGCTCCAGCAGCCCGCGCTGGCCCGCGAGGAGCGGTTCGCCGGCAACGCGCGGCGCAACGCATCGCGGGATGAGCTTCGCGGCATCATTGTGGAGACCTTCGCCACCCTGACCGCTGCGGAGGTGATCGACAGGCTTGAGCAGGCCCGTATCGCCAATGCCCGAGCCAACGATATGCACGAGGTCTGGGAGCACCCCCAATTGAAGGCCCGCCATCGTTGGCGGAGGGTCGATACTCCGAAGGGCGACGTACCTGCGCTGTTGCCCCCTGGGTCCTGGGATAACGGCGACCCGAGGATGGACCCTGTCCCGGCGCTCGGGGCCCATACCGACCGCATCCTGACGGAGCTTGGTTTTGGCGCCGCTCAGATTGACGAACTGCGTATGGCGGAGGCGATCTGACCATGGCGCTCCCGGTCACCTACCTGTTCGTGCCCGGCAACCGTCCCGACCGCTTCGACAAGGCGCTGGCCACGGCTGCCGATGCGGTGATCCTGGACCTCGAGGATGCGGTGGATCCGGCTGGGAAGCAGGCTGCCCGGGAGGCCGTGCGTGCCTGGTGCGCGACCGGCTGTGACGCCACCCGTGTGCTGGTGCGCATCAACGACATCCAGACGGCATGGTTCGCCGAGGACATCGAAGCGCTGCGTGGCGCCGGGCCGGTCGGGATCATGCTGCCCAAGGCGGAGTCGCCGGACGATGTGAACCGCGTCGTCGCGGCACTTGGACCCGACGTCCCGATCATTCCGCTCATCGAGACCGCGATCGGGCTTCGGGCTGTGGACGCGATCGCCGCCGCCAAGGGCGTGCAGCGGCTGGCCTTTGGCACGATCGACTTCGCAGTGGACCTTGGGCTGTCGGGTGACGAACGCGGCTTTGCGGGGGCATCCATGACGATCGCCCTGGCGTCGCGCTGTGCCGGAATTGCGCCGCCGGTCGCGGGGGTGACCCCGGCGATCGATGACCTCGCCGCCCTGGAGGCCGACATCGCTTTTGCTCGCGCCTTCGGCTTTGCCGCAAAACTTTGCATCCATCCAAAGCAGGTCACAGCCGTCCGGGCCGCATTCGCGCCGACCAAGGCCGAATTGGACTGGGCGCGCCGCGTGCTTGCGGCTGCCGCGTCCAGCGTCGGCGCCGTCCAGGTGGACGGGCGCATGGTGGACCGGCCCATCCTGCGCAAGGCCCAGTCGCTGCTTGACCTCGCTCCCCCTGCTCAATCCCCTTCCTAGGAGCTTCCCATGCCCGCGACGATCATCGACTCCACGATCTTCGGAAACATCTTCAGCACGGATCCCATGCGGGCCGTTTGGTCGGACGAAAACCGTACGCGCCATTATCTCGCCATCGAGGCTGCGCTGGCCCGCGTGCAGGCCCGGCTCGGCATCATTCCGCAAGGGGCAGCCGACGAGATCGTCTCGGTCTGCCATATCAGCAGGATCGACATGGCGAAGCTTCGCGCCCAGACCGAGCGGATCGGGTATCCAGTGCTGGGGGTCGTGTCCCAGATCAACGCGCTGTGCCGCGACAAGCTCGGCGAGTACTGCCACTGGGGCGCCACCACCCAGGATATCACCGACACCGCGACCGTTCTGCAGATCCGCGAGGCGCTGGCGCTGGTTGAGGATGACCTGTCAGCCATCTCCGCGGCCCTGGCCAAGCTCGCCCGACGCTACCGAGACACCCCGATGGTCGGCCGCAGCAACTTGCAGCAGGCGGTGCCGCTGACCTTCGGGTACAAGATGGCCGGGTTGCTTTCGGCCATTGAGCGTCACCGCGAGCGCCTCGCGCAGCTGCGCCCGCGGGTGCTCATGGGCGAGTTCGCCGGCGCGGCGGGCACGCTCGCCTCAATCGAGCATGGCGCGATGGAAACCCAGGCCGGGCTGATGGAGGAACTCGGGCTCGCCCAGCCGGTGATCGCCTGGCACACGATCCGCGACACCATCGCCGAGGTGGGCGCCTTCCTCGGCCTGGTCGGCGGCACGCTGGGCAAGCTGTCCGTGGACGTGAAGCTGATGATGCAAACCGAGGTGGGCGAGGTTTACGAGCCATTCGCCCCTGGCCGTGGCTCGTCTTCCACAATGCCGCAAAAGCGGAACCCGATCTCGTCCTGCTATATCCACGCGGCCATCTCGGTCGTCCGCCAGCATGCCGCGGCGCTGATGGACGCAATGGTGGCGGATCATGAGCGCTCCACCGGCCCGTGGGAGATCGAATGGATCGTGCTGCCGGAAGCATTCTGCCTACTTGCGGGCGCGCTGAAGCAGTCCCGGTTCCTGCTGGAGGGGCTGGAGGTGGACGAGGCGCGGATGCGCGACAATCTCGACATGACGCACGGCTTGGTGGTGTCCGAAGCCGTGATGATGGGGCTTGGCCGCTACATCGGCCGTGAATACGCGCACGACCTCGTTTACGACATTTGCCGGGAAGCTATCCGGCAGAAGCGCCCGCTACTCGGGCTGCTGGCGGAGAACGAGGAGATCATGCGCCACGTCACGCGTGAGCAGCTGGCGGCGTGGTGTGATCCTGCAAATTACCTTGGCCAGTCGGGCGTGATGGTGGACCGCGTGTTGGCGCGGCAGACACCGAATTGATTGACGGCATCATCAAGGAAGATCGAGTATGGGGAGGAGGGCCGGCATGGCTTCCTTAAGCATCCGCTTGGTCAATGCAAATTGCCAAACGCAGTTTTATATGCTGAGGAGCAGATTGCTTATGTTATTCCCTTGTCCTGCCTGAAGCAGATTTCATAAATCAAGCAGACTGTGTGAAAACTCAGGACCGTAACAGCAACGAGCAATCACGGGATCAGGATTGCCTTCCACTCAGCCCGAAGATTGCGCCACCAGCCTCCGGTTCATCATCTTCTTTCGTTGGATCCGGCGGCTAGGGAGTTTTCACACAGTCTGCAAGAATTACGCAGAAAAATTAAGCAGTTGAGGACATTTAGCTTTCCCGGTTCATATATCCGGTGCAAAACGGCCCCATGAAATACGGCTACGCCAGGGTATCGACAGACGGCCAAAGCGTTGACGCCCAGGTGAAGCAACTCACCAAGGCCGGATGCAAGAAGGTGTTCCGCGAGGTTGCCAGCGGAGCCAAAACAGACCGCACGCAGCTTCGCCGCGAAGCCGACCAATGGGCCGCAAGTTCCGCATCGCAAGGATGAGATCTACTTCGTCGCCTCAGGCACCGCACGCTATCGAGTTTTGGA
>DASQVN010000075.1:0-3090 GCA_035640755.1 Rhodopila sp. | reverse complement strand
CCCGCTGGTGGCGCGCGAAGGCGGCACGCTGGTGCGCGCGGGGCACACCGAGGCATCGGTCGATATCGCGCGGAAGGCCGGGCTCAACCCCTCCGCGGTGATCTGCGAGATCATGAACGACGACGGCACCATGGCGCGGCTGCCGGACCTGGTGACGTTCGCGCAGCATCACGGGCTGAAGCTGGGCACGATTGCCGACCTGATCGCGCACCGGCGGCTGACTGAACGGCTGGTCCGCAAGGTCGAGGAAGGCCCGTACGAACATCCGGCCGGCGGCGACTGGCGCGCGGTGGTGTATGCCAACACGGTCGAGTACCAGGAACATCTGGCACTGGTGAAGGGCGACGTCAGTGGGCCCGAGCCGGTGCTGGTGCGCATGCATGCGGTCGATCTGCTGGACGACATGACCGGCTCGCCGCACTGGATCGCCGTGCACAATGCCATGCACATGATCGGCAAGGCCGGGCGCGGCGTGGTGGTGCTGATCCGGGAGCATCGCAAGACGGCGCTGGCGGAGAGGGTGCGGCAGCTTTCGATCGGCAACCCGCGGCCACAGCGGGAGCTGCGTGACTACGGCATCGGCGCGCAGATCCTGCTGGACCTGGGAATCAACAACATGATCCTGCTGACCAACCGGCGGCGCACGGTGGTCGGGCTGGACGGCTACGGGCTGAACATCATCGAGCAGCGGCCGATCCCGAACATCGTCGGCGTGGATTACGAAGGATGAGCACCGAGGACGCGGAACAGCCGGTTGCGCCGAAGATCCACGGGGCGGCGCCGCATGTGCTGGTGGTGCGGGCGCCGTATTACCGCGACGTGGCGGATGGTTTGCTGCACGGCGCACAACTAATCCTTGAACAGGCCGGCGCGACGCACGAGGTATTCGATGTCGCAGGTTCCTATGAGCTGGCGCAGGCGATCCGCCTCGCGCTGCGTGGCAACCGGCGGTACGACGGGTTCATCGCCCTCGGCTGCATCGTTCGGGGCGAGACGGATCATTACGACTTTATTTGTAAATCCAGCATGGATGGTTTGATGAACGTGGCTTTGCAGTTTGGCATCGCCCTGGGTACCGGGTTGCTGACCTGCGATACGGTGGCCCAGGCCGAAGCGCGGTCGCGCCGCGACGGCGGAGCAAACAAGGGCGCCGAGGCCGCGGTGGCGGCCCTGGTGCAGATCAATGCCGCGCGGCATTTCGGCGCCGCGTGATGGGCAAGGGTCCGAAAACCCGGACGCGGACCGCGTCCCGGGTGGCTGCCGTACAGGCGCTGTTCCAGTCCGAACAGGGAGGGGACAGCGCCGAGACGGTGATCGACCAATTCATCCGGCATCGGCTGGGTGACTGGCCTGGACAGGACGGGTTCGAGGACGGGCGCATCCCGGATGCCGAGGTGACGCTGTTCCAGCGCGTGGTGCGGGAAGCGGTGCAGCGGCAGGACACGATCGACCCTCTGCTGATCAAGGTACTGCCGGCCGACTGGCCGATGGCGCGGCTCGACCCGGTGCTGCGCGCGGTGTTGCGGGCGGGCACTGCCGAGCTGGCGATGCGGGACGGCCCGCCGGCAAAGGTGGTGATCAACGAGTACATGGACATTGCGCGGGGTTTCTTCACCGGGCCCGAGCCGGGGCTGGTCAACGGGGTGCTGGATCGGCTGGCGCATTCACTGCGGGCGGCAGAGTTTACGTAACGCGGCGGCCATGACGGGCACGTGGGGTTCAGGCCGGCACGGTCTGCGGGGGTGACTGCCAGGGGGCGCACTCTCGCTCAGCATGATGACCTGCGCATCGATGCGGGCCTGCGCATCGACGATCAGCGTGAACTGCCGGCCGAGCGCGCGGAGCAGCAGGGCGAGGGAAACAGTGGTAAGCAGCGTGCCCAGGCCGATCGCGACAGCCTGGCGCCACCAGCGTGCCAGGGTGGCGGCGTTGGAACGGGTCACGTCAACGACCAGCGGATAGAGCGTCAGCACGTGGACCGAGACGAGGCTCGGCTGCACGGCCTTGAACGCACCCGGCGACCGGTAATGCCCGCCGCCCTGGGCGACCACGTCAAACCATTGGTGATGCGGCGGCATGCGCGTGCCGGTGGCGACCCCTTCGCGCGGGAAGCGGACCAGGACGGTTCCGTCGCGGCGCAGGATGATCACGCCCTGGCCGGTGGCGAAGCCTGCCTTGACGAAGAAACGTTCGAAGTAGTCCAGCAGGATCGGCGCGACGATGACGCCGAGGAAGGTGCCACCGCACGCAGACAGGCGGCGCACGAGGAACGCCGTTGCCGCGCCGGAGGAAACGCTGGTGGCCGGCTCGGATATATAAGGATAAGGACCGCTGTCGGGTGTTGTCGCGCAATGGCGGAAGTAGGACCGCTCGGCCAGGCCGTATTCGGGGGGCGGCCAGCGCCTGGATACGTTCACAAAATGGTCGGTGGAATCGAGGATGGTGATTGCCTCGGCCTGGGGCAGATCGGTGAGGCGGCGGACGAGCATTTCGTGCAGGTCGCGGGTGCCGAATGCCTGATGGAACGAGACATCGTCATGGACGCCGCTGGCGGCGATCTTCTCGGAGATGTCCTGCAGCACCACGTCGACCGCCTGCACGGTGCGGGTCGTCTGTTCAGCCAGGACGACGGTGAGGCGGCGGTTGTCATCCTCGGCGCCGGAGACGGCGACCTGTCGGAGCACAACGATGGCCGTTGCCGCGGCGAGGACGAGGATCGCGATGACCGCGACCACGGCGAACACCAGCCGGCGGCTTCGCCTGATCGACCCGGTGATAGCGGGCACAACCTCTCCCACGCCGAAACGATCGATGCCACGCCGAGATGGCGCGGCAGCCCCTGCCCTGTTTTCCGCAGACACAGGCCGCGAGGTAGTGCGGTAGCGTTAGTAGTTGGTAATCGCAACGTAATTTGCAAGGGGCGA
The DNA here is from genome assembly GCA_035640755.1 of Rhodopila sp. GTDB lineage: Bacteria > Pseudomonadota > Alphaproteobacteria > Acetobacterales > Acetobacteraceae > Rhodopila. The sequence continues at coordinate 166 of DASQVN010000075.1, read as the reverse complement.
CCGAACCGGACGCCGGGCGCGGGCGGTGATTACGGCTCCTGCGACTGGAGCTGGGCCAGGAGGGGGAGGTTTGCCTCGGGCTGGCGCTTGCGTTCGGCGCGCCTCGGGGGGCTTGCCGCCGGCTGGGCGGCCTCGGCGTGGAGCTGGCGCAGGCGCAGCAGTTCGT
>DASQVN010000074.1:0-5235 GCA_035640755.1 Rhodopila sp. | reverse complement strand
CAGGTGCATGTGATTGAGGTCCATCGCCAATCTCAGCGGGGCGCCAGCGCGGGCCCCGGCAGCGGGATTGACACGCGCGCAGATCTGCGTTGCGTCGAGCGTGAAGTAGACCAGAGTCTCCATGCCCATCGGCTCGGTGACGTCGAGCACGGTATCGAACGGCTCGATGCCCGGCTCCTGATGCGGCCTCGCCTCGGTGATGTGCTCGGGCCTGATTCCGAGCAGCAATTTGTCGGTGCGCGGGACCGCCTGGTAGCGCGCGGCGCGGGCCGGCGGCAGCGGGAAGGCGAGTCGGTCGGTCAATCGCATATGCAATTTGCCGCCGCCGTCCTCGAGCCGGCAGGGGATGAAGTTCATCGCCGGCGAGCCGATGAAACTCGCGACAAAGCGCGTGGCCGGCTTGTGGTAGAGCTCGTTCGGCGTGCCGATCTGCTCGATCCGGCCATGGTTCATCACCACCACGCGGTCGGCAAGCGTCATGGCCTCAACCTGGTCGTGGGTGACATAGACGGTCGTGGTGCGCACCTTCTGGTGCACCTTCTTGATCTCGGTGCGCATCTGCACGCGCAGCTTGGCGTCCAGGTTCGACAGAGGCTCGTCGAACAGGAACACCTTAGGGTTGCGCACGATGGCCCGACCCATCGCAACACGCTGCCTCTGACCACCTGACAACGCGCGAGGCTTGCGGTCCAGCAAGGGGACAATATCCAGAATGCGCGCCGCCTCATCCACGCGCCGCTTGATCTCGTCCTTGGGGAACCGCCGCAGCTTCAGCCCGAACGCCATGTTGTCGAACACGCTCATGTGCGGATACAGAGCGTAGTTCTGGAACACCATCGCAATGTCGCGGTCCCGCGGCGGGATGTCGTTCACCACTTCCCCGCCGATCCAGATCTCGCCGTCGGTGATCTCCTCCAGCCCCGCGATCATGCGCAGCGTCGTGGACTTGCCGCAACCGGATGGTCCGACCAGTACGACGAATTCATGGTCGGCAATGTCCAGGTCGATGCCCTTCACCGCTTGTACGCCGACGTCATACTCCTTGATGACCTTGCGGCAGGACACTTCAGCCATGAGTTCTCCGTTTCCTCTGTAGGTTGTTCACACTCAGCCCTTGGTCGCACCGGCGGTCAGGCCCGCGACATAGTAGTCCATCAGGAAGGCATAAATAACAATCGGTGGCAACGAGGCGAGCAGACACGCCGCCATGATCTTGCCCCACTGGAACACGTCGCCGCGGATCAGGTCGGAGATGATGCCGACCGTCAGCACCATCTGGTTCGACGTGTAGAGATATGCCAGCGGATACAGGAACGCGCCCCAGGAAACCGTGAAGGCAAAGATCGTCGCCGCGATGATGCCGGGCATCGCTACCGGGATGAAGATGGTCCACAGCATCTGCAGATACCCGGCTCCATCGATCAGCGCGGCCTCATCCAGTTCCTTCGGGATGGAGCTGAAATAGCCGATCATGATCCAGGTACAGAAAGGCACCGCCAGCGTCGGGTACAGTAGTACCAGGCACCAGAAGTTATTGATCAGCCCCAGCATGCCCACGATCTGGAACAGCGGGATGAACAGCAGTGACGGCGGGATCAGGTAGGTCAGGAACACGCCCGTGGACAGCGTCTGACTGCCCCAGAATCCCATGCGCGCCAGGCTGAAGGCCGCCAGGACCGAAATCACCATGGATACGACCACGGTCAGCACCGTCACCATTACCGAGTTCAGGTAGTAGGTCTGAAAGTTCGGGTAGGTGATCAGGTACCAGAAGTTCTCCAGCGTCGGGTGATGGACAATCCAAGGGCTTCCGCTCTGCGCTGAAATTTCCGCCGACGACTTCAGGCTGGTCATCAGCGTGTAGAACGGCGGCACCAGGAACATGACGACGAACACACCCAGCGCGATGTAGCTGCCCCACAGCGCCCACATCCGCTGCCGGTGCAGGCTGCCGCCGTGCCGGGCGGTGGCCACCCGGCGGGAGTTCACGGTGGTCACACTCATGCTGCGATCTCCTTGGTACGCCGGGTGACGCCGCGCAGCACGAAGAACGCCGCGAAGGCCAGGATCGGGAACATGAACAGGCTGTCCGCCGCGCCCAGCGGGATATCGCCCGACTGGATGCCGACCTGGAAGGCATAGGTTGCGAACACATGCGTCATGTCCTGTGGCCCGCCGGAGGTCAGGATGCGCACGATATCGAAGTCGGCGAAGGTGACGATCAGGCTGAACAGCACGGTGATGGCAATGATGTTCCTCATCATCGGTAACGTGACGAAGAAGAGCTTCTGAATCGCGCTCGCACCGTCGATCGCCGCCGCCTCATACAACTGGTCGGGCACCGACTTCAGCGCGGCCAGATACATGATCATGAAGAACGGCGTGCCGTACCAGACATTGACTACGATCGTGCAGAAGCGCGCGATCCAGCCCACACCGAGCCAGGGCACGCTGGTGAAGCCAAGCTCGTTCAGGACCCAGTTGAAGGCCGAATAGGACGGATCGAACATCCACCACCAGGTCAGCGTGGACAACGCCAAGGGGATGACCCAGGGAACCAGCAGCAATCCACGCCAGATGCGCTGGTTCTTCCCAGGGATATTGTGCATCAGGTGCGCCAGTATGAAGCCGATCAGCGCCTTCACCACCACCGCCGTAATGGCGAACAGGCAGCTCTGGAAAATCACGAGCTGGAAGGTGTGCCGCTTGAGCAGGAACGCGAAGTTGCCCAGCCCCACAAAGGTGGTCATCTTCTTGTTCAGCATGCTCAGGTAGATCGCATAGAAGGCCGGATAGATCACGAATCCGGCAACCAGCAGGATGAGGGGCAGGCACAATAGGAAGCCTATGGTCGATCGCCGCTGCGCGAATCGCCGCATGTTTCCCGCCCGGGTTGGTGCGCGTCTTGCTGTCACCACTCCGAAAGGAACGCTTGTTCCGTCTGCCATTCGCCTCACCTCCCGGTAACCTTTTCAGCGGGCCCGGACATTTGCCCGGGCCCTGGCACATTAACGCGCAAAGCCTTCCAATTCATCCGATGCCCAGGAAATCACCTGGTCGATGGACTGGCCGCTCTTCAGCTTGGCCAGCATCGTCGGCATCGTGCCGCGGTTGTAGATCTGCACCGCGATATCCGGCGGCGCGGGCATCGCCGCAATATGCGCCGTCGCGTTATGGAAGCGCCGGATGGGGTAGTTATACACGGTGCCCTTCGGCGGCTCGACCTCAGCCCAGACCTTGAAGTTCAGCATGGAGTCGAACGGCGGAACGTCGTAGCCGATCACCTCGTTGCAGCGCTCCTCAACCGCATCGCGTTGCATCAGCGCCTCGATCAGTTCCTTCGCAGCCGACTTGTTCTTGCTGAACGACCACACGCCCCAGAAAAACGGCAGGTAGGGCGTGAACCGCCCCTCGGGCCCCTTGGGACCCTGGAAGGTCCAGCAATCCGCTGCCACCTTCGGTGAATCACGCTTTGCGACGGCCCATGCGGACGGCGGATTCCAAACCAGGGCGCTCTGGCCCGAGATCAATGCGCGGTTGTTGGACGCATCATCGAAGCTGACCGCATCGGCCGGCAGGACCTTGGCCAGTTTTTGTCCGAACTCCAGCGCGGCCCTGACCTTCTCGGACTTCACCGTGACATTGCCCCGTGCATCCACCAGCTCGGCGCCAAACGCCCGGAACAGCGCGCCAGCGGTGTCAACCGAGTCACTGGTCTGCCCAAGTCCGATTGCAAACGGCATTCCAGCCTTGGCGCACGCTTCCGCGGCGGCCAGATGCGCGTCCCAGGTCCACTTGTCGGACGCCGCACTGTGCCCTTCCTTCGCCGGATACATCTCGACAATGTCCAGCCCCGCCTTTTCCTTCAGGACGCTGATCCGGCCGCACGGCCCCTTGTATTGCGTGCCGGAGCTGGTCGGGACCGCCAGCCAGTGTCCTTTGACCTTTCCCAAATATTCGCAGACCTGATTGACCTGCCCGTACTTGTCGGTCAGCCGCTTCATCACATCGTCGATCGGCTCCAGCAGCTCGGCGTTGTTGTGCACCTCCCAGGTCGGGAACGCCTGGATGTCGTGCCCGGTCTTCGCCTGCGCTTCGGCAGCGATCGTGAGTATGTTCTTCTGTCCGACAGATGTGATGAAGTCCGACTGGACCTCGACCTGATTCTTCGTCGCCCACGCTTCGACCTGCTTCTTCATCACCGCATTCCCGGCCGGTACCCAGTGATCCCAAAATGCGATCGATACCTTCCCGGCCGCGCGCCCGGACCGGATATGCACAAGCGGCAAGGCGGCCGAGGCCACCGCCAGTTTCGCAACCTGCCGTCGAGTCAATTTACCTTTGTTATCAACGCTGTTCAACGTAGGCGTCACGTCGCGTCCTTCCTGCGAAATCATGGATCGAGCTGTCTACCTGCCCGCCGCGCAACAACAAAGCAATAACAACACCGGAACGGCGTACGGCCGCGCATCGCGCCGCCGTCGAACAGGCACTGCCTGCACACTTGAATGCGCTGCGGCTCCGCACGCATGAACGCGTCTCCCTTCCCGGCCATCCTCCGGACCAAACGTAGGCCTACCTCTCTGTCCGTTGGGCTGCAATGCCGGAGGCGGACAACCGTCGGGCAGTATTCGCCTCAGACGCTACCCGTTGACGCACAACCGCGCAACGGCTTCCGCGTCTAAATAATTCTAAACAAGCGATCGGATGTAGCTGTGCGTGATACCCGGGCGTGATCGATTGGGACGGATCGGCCAGACACCGCGAACCACGCGCCCAACCGAAGTCTATGACGCGATCCGCACCGCCGGATGGATCGACCTCGGCGGATCGCGCCCTGAACGGGCACGACGGCGGCACAGCCCCCGCGATCGTGCCCGCGCCGCGGACGCTCAGCGGACGAAGCCTTCCAGCTCGTCCTGTGCCCAGTCGGTCACCTGCTGAATGGACTGCCCGCTCTTGAGCTTCGCCAGCATCGTCGGCAGCGTGCCGCGGGTGTAGACCTGCACGGCAATGTCCGGCGGCGCCGGGGCCACTGCGACCCAGCTCTGCTGATGGTGCGATTTGCGGATCGGGTAGTGGTATACGGTCCCCTTCGGCGGCTCGACCTCGTCCCAGACCTTGAAATCGCTCATGCTGGCAAACGGAGGCACATCATACCCCTGCGTGACCTTGCAGCGCGCCTCGACATTCTCCCGTTGCGAGAGGTAGGCAATGAGCTCCTTCGCGGCCGAC
>DASQVN010000073.1:0-4047 GCA_035640755.1 Rhodopila sp. | reverse complement strand
CCTGAGACACCAACAAAAGAACCGGGAGGCACCGATCCCATGCTGAAGACAGCCCTGCTCGCCACCGCCGCGCTGCTAATTGGCGGGCATGCCGCCGGCGCCAAGGACCTGCGCTCGATCGGGATTTCCCTGGGCTCGATGGGCAATCCGTTCTTCGTTGCCCTGTCCAAGGGTGCGGAATATGAGGCGAAGAAGGTCAACCCAAACGTCAAGATCACGACGGTCGGGTTCGATTACGACCTCGGCAAGCAGAACACCCAGATCGACAACTTCATTGCCGCCGGCGTCGATATGATCCTACTCAACCCGGGCGATCCCAGCGCCATCGCGCCGGCGATCAAGCGCGCGCAGGCGGCCGGGATCATCGTCGTGGCGGTCGATACCGCCGCGAAGGGGGCCAATGCCACGGTGGAGACCAACAACACCCAGGCCGGGACGATCGCCTGCCAGTATCTGGTCGACAAGATGGGCGGCAAGGGCAACATGATCATCGTCAACGGCCCGCAGGTCTCGTCGGTGATCGAGCGGGTCAACGGCTGCAAGGAGGTCATCGCCAAGCATCCCGACGTCAAGCTGCTGTCGTCGGACCAGGATGCGAAGGGCTCCCGCGACGGCGGGCTTGCGGTGATGCAATCGCTGCTGACGCGGTTCCAGACGGTTGACGGCGTGTTCGCGATCAACGACCCGACCGGTGTGGGCGCGATGCTCGCGGCGAAGCAGATGCAGCGCACCACCTTCCCGATCACCGCGGTCGACGGTGCGCCGGACGCAGAGGCGGCGCTGAAGAATCCGGGTTCCGCCCAGTTCGTCGCCACTGCCAGCCAGGACCCGTTCATGATGGCTCGTCTGGCGGTGCAGGAGGGTGTCGGGCTGCTGAACGGCAAGAAGCCCGAGCACGACCCGCTGCTCATGGACAGCAAGCTCATCACCCGCGACAACGTGAACGACTACAAGGGCTGGACCTCGGCCAGGTAGCTTCGATCGGTCGTGGCCGCCCGATTGGGATGGGCGCGCACGCAACTTGAAACAGTCACTCTCCTGGCCCGCCTGCTACGCCTCCTCGGGGGTGCCGCGGCCGACGGTATTGACTGTGAGGGTCGCATTGACAGGCGCCGGGGCGTTGTCCGGCGGCTCGCGGTTTTCGTCACCCTGGGTGTTGAGATATGGCCCCGGCAGGGTTCCCGCGGGTAGCGCCGCCCGGTAGCCCAGACCCGGATCCGGGTCTACACCCGGGAAGCGGCCGGGTCCGGCAATTGCGTCGTTATCAAGGCTGTCCCGGGGGGCTTCGGGGCCGCCGCGCGTCTCGCTTTCCGCGGCGACGGTACCACGGTGCGGCGGGCTGGCGGCCTGATCGGGCTCGCCGTGGGCGTCGCGGTCACGGGGATCATCGTGGTTGCTCATGCAGCCTGGAACAGCCTGGGCGGGCCAGGGTTCCGGGCCACATGTGATGAAGCTATGCCTGCGTGGAAAATGCGACGCCGGCGAGCGGGCTCGCGGTCTGTTCTCCACTGGGACCATATGTGCAGGTGCTGGCGGCGGGCTTGTACGCACTGGCGACAATCTCGATGACACGGGTCTGGACGCGGATGGCACGCTCCAGCAGCGCGTGGTTTTCCGCCACCAGGGTGCGGAGACGTTGCCCGCGATCAGGCAGGGGCGGTGCGGCCGGGGACCTTGCCAGCGCATCGATGGCGGCCTGCTTCTCGGGGATCAGCGCGGCGGCTGTGGGAAGATCGAGGTCCTTGAGTGCCGCGTTCTCCCGCGCCAGCACGTCGGCCAGCGTGTCCAAAGCCTGATGTGTCGTCACTTGCTCTTGCCCTCCTGCATGCGCAGCATTGCGTCGTAGACCGGCTTGGCGAGGCCGAGGCCGCCGTGACCGGCAATCTGCTTGGCGATCTCCTGCACCATCATGGGGCGCCAGGCGGCCTCTCCGGCGCCGCCGCCGAACTGGCTGTGCGCAGTATCCACCGTGTCGAACATCGGTTGCAGGAGCTGGCCGATCGCCATTGCCTCGAAATCCTTGGCCGCCTTCATGACTGCGGCAGGATCGACGTCGCGCGAGAGCGTCGGCGCCTTTGGACTCGCGGTTGTGTTCACCTGGGGGGAGACCAGCGTGGGGGGCGGCAGGCTCGTCATCTGACCTCCAGATCCGCCTGCAGGGCGCCGGCGGCCTTGATGGATTGCAGGATGCTGATCAGGTCGCGCGGGCCGACGCCCAGCGCGTTCAGGCTGGCAACCAGGTCGCGCAGCGTTGTGCCGCTGTCCAGCATGCCGAGCTTGCGGTCGTGCTGGTCGTCGATCTGGATGTTCGTACTGGGCGTCACCACTGTCCGCCCGTTCGAGAATGGGCCGGGCTGGCTGACCTGCGGGGTCTCGGTGACACGGATGGTGAGGTTGCCCTGGGCGATGGCGACGGTGCTGATGCGGACATTGGCGCCCATGACGATGGTGCCGCTGGCTTCGTCGATCACCACCTTGGCGCCGATATCTGGCTCGACGCGCAGCCTCTCGATGGCGCTGAGCGTGCCCATCACGTCCCGGTTCGCCAGGTTGAGCTGCACGGTGCGTGGGTCGCTTGCCTGGGCGATCGGGCCGACCGAGCGGTTGATCGCCGCGGCGATCCTCTCGGCGGTGGTCAGGTCGGGATTGCGCAGGCCGAGCCAGAGGTTGACGCCCTTGGCGAACTGGAAGGGGATCTCGCGCTCGACGGTGGCGCCGTTGGCGATGCGGCCAGCGGTGGGCACGCCGCGGGTGACCGAGGTGGCGGCGCCGCGGGCGGCGATCGCGCCGGTGGAGAGCGCACCCTGGGCGACGGCGTACACCTCTCCGTCCGCGCCAAGCAGCGGAGTGACCAGGAGGGTGCCGCCGGTCAGGTTGGTGGCGTCGCCGAGGGCGGAGACCGCGACATCGATCCGGCTGCCGCTGCGCGCGAAGGCCGGCAGTTCGGCCGTGACCATGACGGCGGCGACGTTCTTGGTGGAGAGCGCCGTCACCTGGTCGCGGGTGTTGACGCCGAGGCGTTCCAACATGCCGATCAGGGATTCGCGGGTGAAGACGTTGTTGTTGAGCTTATCGCCGGTGTTGTTCAGGCCAACGACGAGGCCGTAGCCGACCAGCTGATTTTCCCGCACGCCCTCGATATCGGCGATGTCCTTGATGCGGACATCGGCGTGCCCAGCGCAGGGCGCGAATGCGAGAAACATCGCCAACAGGAACGACCAGCGGCGCCGGCCGGCTGATAGGGTACGGGCAACGGCTTTCACCGCGGCGTCCGTGCGCGCTCTCCGGGCACCGCTGTCTGACTCGTGTAGCATACGGCGGGGTTCAGCAACCCGTGTGCCAGAGTATGTCGCCGCCCAAGGTATTGATTCGTAGTGCATACGGGGGTCTAAAGAGCGGCAATTCCTGCCGCACCGGCAGAATTTGCCGGATCGGATGCAAGGACGGTGCAAAGGGGGACGGTCCAGTGGCACCCAACCTGAACGGCAAGACGGCCATCGTCACTGGCGCGACCAGCGGCCTCGGCTTCGAGACCGCACTTGGCCTGGCGCGGGACGGCGCGGCGGTGATCATCGCGGCACGCAACCCGGGGAAGGCGCGGCAGACGATGGCCGTGATCCAGCGGGAGGTGCCCGGGTCGACCGTCCGGTTCGAGCATCTGGAGCTGGGTAGCCTGGATTCCGTGCAGCAGTTTGCCGATGCGGTCGGCGCAGCACATCCAAAGCTCGATATCCTGGTCAACAACGGCGCGCTGATGGGGCTGCCGCGGCGGGAGATGACACAGGACGGGTTCGAGCGGCAGATCGGCGTCAACTACCTGGCGCACTTCGCCCTTACGGGGCATCTGCTGCCGGCACTGAACGCGGCTGGCGGGCGCGTCGTCAACGTTGCCAGTCTCGCGCACCGGCGGGCGGCGCTCGGGCTGGAGGATTTCCAGTCGGAACGGGACTATGAGCCGATGGCGGCCTATGCGCGCAGCAAGCTGGCGATGCTGGTCTTCGCGCTGGAATTGCAGCGGCGGGCCGAACGGAATGGATGGAATGTCCG
>DASQVN010000072.1:0-8092 GCA_035640755.1 Rhodopila sp. | reverse complement strand
CGCATCAAGGACCGGCGGTCCCGGGGGCAGACGCGGCGCGAGAAGCGCCTCCCTGGCCCGGCGCACGAGAGCAATGCCACCGAGCATCGGGTTGGGCGAGCCGGTCCTGGGGAAGAGTGTTGGGCCGCTCCGGTGTCTTCGTCCGCTTCCCCAACCCGGGAAACGACCCTCAGGTCGCGGTCAACCAGGGTTACGAGATCCAGATCGACGACCTCGGCCAGCCGGACAACGCGCCCATCCACAGGACCGGTGCCATCTACAATTTTGCCGCCCCCTCCCGCCTGGCGTCTCGGCTCATGGGCGAGTGGAACGACCTCGAAATCCGCGTGCAAGGTCAGAACTACACGGTGACGCTGAACGGTGAGCAGGTAACCACCTTCGCTGGCAACCCGGGCGGTCAGCCCGCAAAGGCTTTATCGGCGTGCAAAATCACCATCCGGGCGCGCGCGTCTCGTTCCGCAATATTCGGATTCAGCCGGTGTGAAACCTGATTGGCTAACGCCTGAGGCATCCCAGCCTGCGAAAAGAAAAGGCGGCGCAAGCGCCGCCAAGTTTAGGGAGGAAACGTCCAAGAAAGCAGCCTCATCGGCTGCGACGCGACATATTGCACTGCACAATGGATGCTTCAAGTGCGAAGTGACGCGCCACATCATCGGTTCGACAGACGACCCCGTCTGTGACCCGGACCACACATCAGATGATCTACCGGTCGGTAGGAATGTCATACTCACGGTAAGAAAACCGTTGACACCCGCCTTGCGCCGGGCGAGAAGAGGTTGAGCCCACATAGGGCCGCCGAGTTAGGGAATGTCCAAGAACGGCAGCAAAGCTGCGAGCCAGCGCCGCACGTCAGTGTGGCGCTGTTGCTTTTCGTCCACCGTTGCGGCTGGATGTCTTATTGAGCTGAACAGCGGTCACGCCCGTTCGTCACGCTCGTCACCAGCAACCCGCTCCCGCATGACTGCAGGCAATCTCAATCCCACATCCGCCGGGCGATGTCCGTCTCCTCGGCGCCGACCGCATCGGCGTAGACCGCGGTGGTGGAGAGCTGGGCATGGCCGAGCCATTTCTGCACCAGGTTGAGCGGGATGCCAGCCGAGACTGCTGCTACCCCAAACCCGTGCCGCAGCCCCTTCGGCGAGGCCGGCACCCCATCCAGTCCGGCGTCCTGCATCACCGCATGCACCACCCGCCAGCCGGTCATCCGCGACCACGGCCAGAGCCGGATGCCATGCCCCTTGCTACGCCCGGCCTGCCGCTCCCGGATGCCATGCACCAGATCGAGGGCCTCGAGCAGGGCAGGGGGCACGGGCACGCTCCGGTAGATGCCCGGGCGGCGTTTCTTCAGGCTCTCAAACACCAGCACGCCGGCGGCGAGGTCGACGCGGTCCACCGTCAACCCCAGCGCCTCGGACAGCCGACAGCCGCTGCTGGCGAGGGTCATGCAGAGCGTGCGCACCGGGCGATCGGCCCGCTCGGCGGCGCGCAGGAAGGCGTGGCGCTCTTCGGCGGTGAGGTATTTGCGGGCGCCCGCGGCGGTGTGCAGCTGCATACCAGTCTGTGGCGCCGGCTTGCCGGCCTTGGCTGGTGCTTTCCGGGGTGAGGCCTTCCGCTGGGCCGCTCGTGCTCCCGGGCTGCCCGGCGCGGCGGGACGCGCTGTTGATCGAGCGGACTTCACGCGCCGCGGTCCTGATAGCCGCGGCGGCGCTTGGCCCGCAGCAGCTGGGCGAGCGCGTTCAGCGCGGCGCCGGGATCGGGGTAGGGATCGAGCCGGCGGTGGCCCTCGGTGCCGATCCGCCCCCAGTGGCGGACCAGCAGCGCGCGGCCGAACAGGTCGGGCCAGACCGCCAGCCGGTAGAAGCGCCATTCGTTCGCCGCCGGGCGGATGCGCACCAGCGACACCGTCTCCGGAAACCGCGGCAGCTGGACCGGCGGCGGCAGGGCTGGGGTGGTAGCGCGGCGTTTGGGCATATGATCGCGAGAAGTGTAACGCCAGCGGCGCGCTTACGCCAGCAAAACCACCTGTTTCGGGATTGGCAGCGCCGCTTTCTGCTACATTATGGTTAATAGTGTATCCGGCGAGCTACCTCACTTATTGAGGGCCAGCCGGCAATCCCAACCGCGTCCCGCTTGAATAACCCATCATGATGGGTTACTTGGTCGCATGGTTACCGTGCTGCGTGCCGAGGGTCTGCGCGTCGTCATCTACCTCAATGATCACCGGCCCGCACATGTCCACGTGTTCGGCGGCGGTGAAGCCAAGATCAACCTGCTCGGCCCCAACGGTGCGCCGGACCTGGTCTGGGCTGACAACATGACGCGGCCCGAGGTTCGCCGCGCGATGCGGATCGTCGCCGAGCAGTCGGCATTCCTGCTGCAGCGATGGGAGGACATTCATGGCCGAGCTGACTGATGCACAAATCGACGCCGCGCTGGAACGCGGCCGACAGGCGCGACGGTATGAACCTCGCGCCGCCGCGGCACGCTATGACCGGCGGTCTGGACGGGTCATGGTCGATCTGGCTAACGGCTGCACCTTCGCCTTTCCGCCCCAGCTCGCCGAAGGGTTGGAGGCCGCGACGGAGGAACAGCTCTCCCAGGTCGAGGTTCTGGGCGAAGGCTCCGGGCTGCACTGGGAGGCGCTCGATGTCGATCTCTCCGTTCCGGGTCTGCTGGCCGGTTTGTTCGGGACGAAATCCTACCTGGCCCAGCAGGCGGGGCGTACCACATCCCCCGCCAAGGCGGCCGCCGCCCGGGCCAACGGCGGCAAGGGAGGACGGCCTCGCCGCTTGGCCAACGCCCGGCCAAGGAGCTGAAGGAAGCGATCTAGGACACAGCGGATTGCAGCGGGCGTAACCCACGGTGCAGGCAGCCGGCGCGACCGGCAGCGCCGATCTGTCAGCTCATGCGGCCCGTGCCATCGGCGGAACCTGATGATGCCAGTCGGTTGCGGTTTCCCAAGCCCAGCCGATCCGCAGGGCCATCGCCTCCGCCCCGCCAGGACAGACAATCTGCAACGAGGTCGGCAGACCCTCGCGCGAGCGGCCATTCGGCACGGCTAGCGCGCACAAATCCAGGAAATTGACCCAGCGCGTCATGAAGGCTGGCGTGCTCGCCTGATCGACTGAGGCAATTGGGATCGCTGGCGTGATCGAGGTCGGCGTCAGCAGCGCATCGATCCCCTCCATGGCGGCACGGAAGTCCTGCTTCATCCGCTCTCGCTCGGCCAGTGTGCGCAGATAGGTGCTGGCGGAGATCGCCGCCCCAGCCCGCACGCGCGGCCGCACCGCCTCATCCACCGGCAGGCTGTTGTTGTCGGCGATCTCGCCGATCAGGGCGTAGCACTCGGCGGAGATGATCTGCCCGACACGCTCCCCGAGCGCCCGGAAGCTGACGGGCAAGGTGATCTCTGCAATCTCCGCGCCGAGCCCGGCGAGGGTCTCCAGCGACTGGTCATAGGCGCTCAACACATCCGCCTCGATGCCGGCGCGTTCCGCCGCGGGCATGCGCGCAAGGCGCAGGCCCTTCACGCCGCGCTTCAGCATCAGCATCGGGTCAGCGTCGCGCAGCAGCAGCGTATGGCGATCTGCCGCATCCGGCCCCTGCATAGCCATCAGCAGCAGCGCGCAGTCCTCGACGCTGCGGGCCATCGGCCCGGGCGTGTCCAGGGTCTGGCTGAGCGGCAGCACGCCGTGCGTGCTGATCCGCCCGATCGTCGTTTTCAGCCCGGTGATGCCGCACCAGGAGGCGGGCATGCGGACCGAGCCGCCGGTGTCGGTGCCGATGGCGCAGGGCGCCATGCGCGCCGCCACCGCCACACCAGAGCCGGAGGACGATCCGCCTGGGGTGCGATGCGTCGCTGCATCCCAGGGGTTCCACGGCGTGCCGAGGTGCTGGTTGGTGCCCCAGCCGCCATAGGCGAACTCCACGGTATGGGTTTTGCCCAGCACGATCATGCCGGCGCCGATCAGCTTGCGCGCGAGCGTGGCGGTCCGCGTGGCTACCCGCTCGCGCCAGACAGCCGACCCACCGGTCACAGTTCGCCCGTCCAGTTCGATCAGGTCCTTGAGCGCGATCGGAATGCCGTGCAGCGGACCGAGACCATGCCCGGACTGGCGCGCCTTGTCGGCGGCCTCGGCGGCCAGACGCGCCTCCGGGCCATAGACCGTCACGAACGCCGCGAGCTTCGGCTCCAATGCATCAATGCGCGCGAGGCAGGCATCGACGATGTCGCGGGCGGTAAAGCGCTTGGCTGCGAGGCCGGCCGCAAGAGCGTGTACGGGCAGGTCGGTCAGCTCAGCGTTCATCCCTGGCGCTCCTCATGGCCTTGGTGTGGTTTACCCGATAGGCGATACCATGTCCCCACCTTCGGTCGCTCTTGGCACCGACCGGCCAGGAACAGCACAAAGCCCCCGAGGCATGGATCTCGGGGGCTTTGATGGATGGCGTGGAACGAACCGGTCACAGGATATGGAATGATCGCTCGGGTGCGCGAGCGGGTCTCAAGGGCGGAGCGTGCCGACATGGATCCGCGCGGGCGTGCGGTGGCCCGACAGCTGGGCGTAAGCCGCCACGGCGGCTTGGTAGGCGCGGAACCGCATCTGCAGATGATGGTACCACGCCAGGTGGCGGTCGTTGCTGAGCTCCAGGTGACACGGCCGGCAGATCAGCCAGGAATGGATCGGCGCATTGTAGGCGCCGCCCCAGAAGTGATCGTATTCCGCCGGCGGGATCACCTGGCCCTGGTCGTCCACCACCCGGGTATCCAGGCAGCAGGGACAGCGCCCGGCATAGGGCGCCAGCCGGATCACCTCGCGGTGGACCCGCTTGGTTTCGGCTGAGAGCTTCAGCCACTCGCTGCGCAGTGCATGGCGGAGCGAGCGCAGCAGGAACAGGATGTCACGCTGGTTCTGCTCCAGAACCCTGAGCCGGTGCAGCACCGTGTCGAGGTCGATGCGCTGGGACGGTGTCTCGCCATCCGGCAGGAAGACTGGTGTCATGGACGGGCCTTTCGATGCGCCCGATGGGGGCGCTTTCCACCCTGCGACGGCAGGGAAGGCCACGGCCGGAGATGGCATATTCCGCCCGAGCGGAACGGGATAATGGGCTTGCGGTTCGGGTCGGGTTTCGCTCGACGGTGAGATGATCACACGATGCGGCTGCATCGTGACCCGGGCCGATCGCTTCCCGGCCGGCCGGTGTGCCGGGATCTCAGGCGGTTCGCGCGCCGTCCACGCGCCGGATCGCCGCGACAAGCCCCTGCCGACTGCGCCGCACAGGCGAGAGATTGCTCCTCATTCATGGCGACACCCAAAACGCCAGAATGATGGCGGGGTGGACCTACCAGGAAACAACCTCGCCGGCGCGGCGAGCGGCAGTGTCACCCGACCCCTCAAGGCGCCGGGCAGCCATGAGATAGTGATGATATCGGAATATTCAAGAGCGGCATCAGCCGGTCACCTCCGACCCCGCAGCCCGCCGCCGCGATTTGTTCGTGGAACGCCGCCCCGATCGCCTGAGCAGCTTCTCCCCGTCCGGTCGCAGCCCGCCGCTCGGGTCGACATGGCGATACAGGGTCTGCCGGGTGATGCCGAGTTCGCGGCACAGCGCCCCGATCTGGGTGTCGCGGTGCGCCATGGCAGCCTGGGCGTGGCGCAGTTGGGCCGCGGTCAGCTTGAACGGCCGGCCGCCATGGCGCCCGCGGGCACGCGCCGCGATGAGGCCGGCTTTGGTGCGCTCGATGATCAGCTCACGCTCGAACTCAGCCAGCGCGGCGAAGACACCGAACATGAGCCGGCCGTTGGGCGTGGTGGTGTCGATCGTGGCGCCTTCGCCGGCGAGCACGCGCAGGCCCACATTGCGGGCGCTGAGGTCGTGGACGAGATTGACGAGGTGGCGAAGGTCTCGGCCCAGCCGGTCCAGTTTCCAGACCACCAGGGTATCGCCTGGGCGCAGGCTCTTCAGGCACGCCTCCAGTCCGGGCCGGTCGTCGCGCTGGCCGGAGGCGCGGTCCTCATAGAGGTGTCGCCGATCGACGCCCGCCGCCAGCAGCGCGTCACGTTGCAGGTCGAGCACCTGGCTGCCATCTGCCTTGCTCACGCGCATATACCCGACCCGCATGGTCTTGCTCCATAAACCCTCGATTGCGTGACAAGTCGGTGCGACGGTCAAACCGCCCTCGAACCTGTCATTCAACCAGTCACTTTATCTATGATCGATAGAGGATCCAGGAACATAGTTACGTGACACAGGGCCAATACAGCCGTTCGTGCCTGCCTGCCGCAGGACGACCGTGCCTGCAGCAGGGGCCGTCGCCATATTCGGCGCGGGCCCTGTCGAGCAGGAGCGGCTCCCAACCGCCCCACCTTCCGAGCTAACCGACATGTCAGCGCCCGGTCAGCGAGGCGGGCTACAGCTGCAGGTTGTACGTGCACAGCCCGTCAAACGGGCGGAGAAGCGTGCACAGGGCTTCCAGGGCCGAGCGCGACGTGGCGGAAAGAGGCACTGCGGTGTGCACAGCCAGAGCGCGGGGGTGTGCACACCGCGCCCGTGTGCACACCCCTGCCACACGCGACGGTTGTACCAGGGCCGATGGCGGCAGGGAGGGTGTGCACACTGCCTTGCCCGCAGGCTATAAGCACTTGATCCCGTTAGCTTCTGATGTGCACAGCGGGTGTGCACACCCCCGGCCGTCATCGCGTCCATGCAAAAAGCCCCCGAGATTGCCTCGGGGGCTTCGTTGCGGGCACAGCGTTGCGGGCCGGCCGCCGGACCGCCTGGATCCGGGCGGCGGCCACTTCGGCGTCGAGCAGCGCGTCAGGACAAACCCGGGCCAGGGCCGCCACATCCACCCTGATCCGAAATGAAGGATGTTGCTGAAGAACGTCTGGTGGGGGCGGTCGGGTCCGGTTCGCCGTTGCAGCCGGCACGATCGGCGAAAGCGGCTTATTGAAATGAATGCAAGACGTCCGCCCGGGCGCCGGTGGCGCGCGATGACCGCCGGAACAATGGTTCGGCTTGGGGTCATGCGGATGAATAAGCACCCTGGATCGCTTCACAGCCCCGCGTCGGGGTTCTCCGGGCGCCGCATCTCATGAGGGGCGGATCGGTCTCAAGCCGGCCTCTGGGGCCGGCAACCCGTCACAGGGGCGGGTTTCGAAAGCCGCGGCGATCCGGTCAGGCCTGCGCCAGACCGGCCATCTTCGGCTGAGAAACACACGAGGAGCCGTCTGTACACATATGGGATATATCCTTGCAGTTTCAACATATAAGCTTCGTTTTGAGGTCGCGAAGAGATTTGGCTCCCGATTGCCGTTCCTCCCTGACGATGCATTATCGAATCAATCGCCGTCGTGACAAGGCTGACGGCGAAGCCATCACTCAGGACGACGACGGCTTCCAGCGAAAGCGGCCTGATGCAGTGGTGGCGTGCCTGCTAGGCCGCCGCAGACGCTCGCATTTCAAGCGGAGAACCTAGACGCGGCCCCTAGACACCCAAGCAAGGACCGAGGCCATAGCCGTCCCGGCTTAGGTGGCAGATTGCGGGAGAGCGGAACGTGTGGACGCGTGAAGCTGCTCTCCAAATCAATGGCTGGCGCGCTTTCTCCGTTTCCGGTCAACCCGAAAGCGCGCTAGTGAAGCCATTTTGAACGCGCGCACGAGACGGTCCGCGATTCGGGTGATAGTTGCGCCTCGTCAGGAAGAGGTCGGGCAAGGATGACATCAAACCAATTGCCTACTACCTGAATGTAGCTAACGCCGCGCCCGCCAAATTCCTCCCAAGGTCCGAGTTCGGTTGGCAGGTTAGCGCCAGTCTCATCCTTGGTTAGTCCAAACAGTTCTGTGTTTTTGGTTGACCGAAAAGCATGTAAAGTCATGGGTATGTATATCCTACGCTAAACGTTAGAATTCGCGTGCCAGGTGTTGCACGAACACCTCGTCCATCCGCAGAGAACCGCTGATGGTTGTCCAATAGCAACGCATGCTAAACGGCGTGCATATCGCTGATATCCTTCATTCTGGAGGTGGAGGGTCCTCGATCGGTCCCCTGAGAACGTCAGGAAAATTCGGGGAACCGAGGAAAGCGGAGGGG
>DASQVN010000071.1:0-2745 GCA_035640755.1 Rhodopila sp. | reverse complement strand
ACGTGCGGGAGCGTGAATCTGCCCTGCAAATCACTGGCAGATCGCGGGAGCGCGGATCTACTTCTACAATCACTGGCTCAGCGTTTCCGGCGGGACGAAGCGTTCCCAGCGCCCGGGCGCCGCGGGCTGCTCACCATAAGCCCCGAGTGCGTCGGCTGTGCGGCCCACCAGATCGCCGAACTGCGGGCCACGCTCAGCCAGCAAGCCGTCGAGCTCCGCAAGCATGCGTGGCAGCGCCGCGAAGCCCTCGAGCATGACTGCCGACAGGGCCTCCACGGCGTGTGCGCCGGCCAGCGCCATGCGGGCGATGTCGGCGCCGCCGCGCACGCCGTTGGTGCCCACCAGCGGAAAATCCACCCCAGCCCCTCGGCGGCTGAGTGCCAGGAAGCGGCAGACGATCGGCAGCGCCCAGGGCCCGCCGTACGCCCCCGATGTGCCCAGCGCCGGCGCGAACGTGTCCAATTCGGGGAGCATTCCCATGAACCGCCCCATCATCACTACCGCGTCCGCCCCGCCCTCCTTCGCCGCTACGGCGAGCGCCGGCAGGTTGGTGGACAGTCCCGTCAGCTTGACCCACAGCGCCGCCGTGCCGAACGCTATGCGCACGCGCGCAACAAGCTCACGCAAGCACTCCGGGTCGGTCTCCAGCGCGATCGCGCCGGGTCTGGCCTCGACAGCATGCGGCGCGCCCACATTCAGCTCGAGCAGGCGCACGCCTTCCTTTCGGGCACGCGCCGCCAGCGCCTCGGCGCCCTCGGCACTGCCAAGGACGATACTTGCAGCCACGAACCGACCGCCTGCCGCCGCCTCTCGGTCCAGCCGCGCGATCGCGGCAAACCATTCCCCGGCGTCGCGCTGCGCCAGGCCGGAACGGCAAAGCAATGAATGCCCCTCGCCGTGCCACGCTGTGGGCACGCCCCTTTCGTCCATCCGCAGGTAGTCTGCGCGGTCCAGCTGCCGTGCCGCGGCCGGCTGTTCGTTCACCGATTTCGCGATCACCCCGGCGGCACCGGCGCGCAGTGCGGCACGGATGCCGGCCTCGGTCATCACCGGCTCCCCCGATCCGCAGATCAGGGGGTTCGCCAGCTCCATCGCGCCGACCCGCGCCGCGAGGCGTTCCTGATCGCGCTTGCCTCCGCCCGTCATGCAGCTTCGTCCTTCCCAGGGGAGGCCGAGCCTACGCGCCTGGACAGATCTGGGAAACCGGGCCGCTGCCGCGGGCAGCGTCGTTTGGATGTGGCCCGCGCGCCTGCTATAAGGCGGACAGGACAACAAGATACGTGACGCGCCAGGGGACTATCGGTCGCAACGGCCTTGTCGAGCTGGTGGCAGGGGGGAACGCCGTGGCTTGCCTGGTCAGCACCGATGCCCGCGGCCGTGATGGCGGAACAGCGCCTCGGCGCGGTTTGCGTCATCGCGAGGCCGGCGATACGCGGCCCAAGGCGCAGCGCGGGCCCCTGCGCGTTCTTGTGACGCTGCTGCTGCTTCTCGTGTCAAACGCAACGAATGCGCGGGGCACCGGATATGTCTTCGTCAGCCACGAAAGGACGAACAACATTGCCGTGCTCGATCCGAAGCAGGATGACCGGATCATCAAGTGGATCGACACCTCCCATCGTCCGCGGGGCATGAGCTTCCGGAACGGCCGCACGCAGTTGCTGGTCGCGTGCGGTGACGACGATGTCATCGATGTGATCGACGTGGCCGCACTGAAAGTTGTCGATCACATCCCCACCGGCCCAAGCCCGGAAATGTTTGAGGTCAGCAAGGACCAGAACTCCCTGTTCGTCTCGGACGAAGAGGCGTCGGCCGTGCAGCAGATCAACATCAAGGACAAGCTGATCGAGCGCGACATCCCGACCGGCGCGGAACCCGAAGGCGTCGCCATCAGCGCGGACGGCAAGACGCTGTATGCCACGTCCGAAGTCAGCGACATGGTGCATGTGATCGACCTGACGGAAGGGGCGGTCACCGACAACATCCTTGTCGGCACCCGGCCCAGGCGGTTCCTTCTGCTGCCGAACGGCAAGGAGCTGTGGGTGTCGAATGAACTCTCCGGCCAGGTATCGGTGATTGACCGCGCATCCAAGCAGGTTTCGGCGACGATCGACTTCCTACCGCCCGGCTTCCGGCAGGTGGATGTCACGCCGGTCGGCATGGCGCTGACAAAGGACGGCGCCACCGCAATCGTTACATTAGGGCGGGCGAACCATGTCGCCTTCGTCGATACCGCGACGCGGAAGATCACCGACTATACGCTGGTCGGAAACCGACCGTGGGGCGTCGCATTGAGCCCCGACGACAAGATGCTGTACGTTGCAAATGGATTGAGCGACGACGTTTCGATCGTGGACATGTCCACCCACAAGGCGATCCGTGCTGTGCCGGTTGGCCGCTTGCCGCATTCGGTGCTGGTTGATGACTAGGACCGTGCCCGCCTACGCCGCCTGGCTTCTGTCGCTGCTCGGCATCGTTCTGTTGCCGGGTCTGGGGCGGGGGCAGGGATCCTCGGTGCAGGCCATGAAGCTGGGCTATGTCGAGCTGGAGGATGATCCGCGCTACGCCAACCGGGGCGAAATCGACGGGATCCGGTTCAACGACCTGGGGCGACCGTACGACGCCAGCCAGGTTGCGCTGACCGAGGCACGCGCGATCGGACGCGTGACGCGGGTCGACTTCTCGATGGAAAAGACCGCTGGAAGAACCGCTGACGATCTGGCTCAGCAGATCCGGACCTGGACCGAC
>DASQVN010000070.1:0-4746 GCA_035640755.1 Rhodopila sp. | reverse complement strand
ATTTCGTATAAACACCGAGTGGCCTTCCTGAGGGTTCGCATGCCGCCTGATCCCGCCCCACCGCTCGAGCCTCGACGACAGACCCCAGACAAGCGGCCCCCAGACAAGCGGCGTGACGACGACCGGCTTCCGCGGCGGGATCTGTTTCTGCTGCCGCTCATCTTTATCGGCACAATATTGCTTCTGCTGACCGCCGGAGAGGCGACAACGCGGGTGTTGTATCCGCAGTACGACGATCACGAGCCGTGCGAGTACCAGACGCCGAACGGCGCGCGCTACCGCCCGCTTTGCACCTCGCGAACGAAGGTCTGGGAAGGCCCCTGGATCACCCAGCATTTCAACGCGTGCGGCTACCGGACGGCAGAACCGTGTGACCCGCGGCCCGCAAGGGCGTTGCGGGTCGTTGTCATAGGATCATCCACGGCCCGCGGCGCCCTGGTCAACTATGACGACTCCTTCGCCGCGCGCGCCTCAGCTGCGTTGTCCGCGCGCTGTGGCAACCTGGTTGACTTCCAGAACCTGGGCACCGAGCCGAGCGATGATGGCAGGATCGACAAGCGCGTTCCAGAGGCGCTGGCCCTGAAGCCGGCAGCCGTTGTCCTGCCATTCGGGCCGTTCGACCTGGTGCACCTGCACGACCGCGCCCCCCAGCCGGAGCAGGCCAACGATCAACCACGCCTTGATCTCCACAATCTGCTCGGCCTGCTGCGCGACAGCCGCCTGTTTCTGCTGATGCAGTATGAGCTGTACCGGGACCCGGCATTCCAGATCAGGTCGTTTCTGCTGAACCAGGACCCAGCCGATTACGTTCGTGTGCCGCTCAGTCCGGCATGGCAGCGGCGGGTTGACGACTGGGGCAATCTGGTCGCGCGCATCACCGCCCAGACCGGGCCAGCGGGCGTGCCCCTGGTGCTGATCTATATCCCCGAGCGCGCCCAGGCAGCCCTGGCGACCGTCAAGTACCCTGCGCCGACAGGCACCGACCCGTATGTCCTGACCCGTGCATTGCGCGCCATGGCCAAAGAACATGGCGTGCAGTTTGTCGATTCCACCCCGGATTTCGCCGCGGCACCGGACTTCGAGGCCCTGTTCTACCTGACCGATGGGCACCCACGCGAAGGGGGCCACGCAGCGATCGCAGAGGCCGTGGAGCAGGGGGTGCTGTCCCTCCCGGCGTTTGCCGCCTGTGGCCGGACGGCCAGCCGATGAACGTGCCATCCTGGCAATTCCTGACCTTTGCGCTTGCCGGTGCAGCGGCCTTCAACCTGACACGCTGGCCGGCGTGGCGACAGGCTGTGTGGCTGCTGCTGAATCTCGCGTTCGTCTGCAGCTTCGCCCCGACGCTTCGTGCCTTGCTGCCCTTTGCACTGTTTATCGCATTGGGCTACGCGGCGCAGGCGCTGGCTCGCCACGGGCCGCGGCAGGCCGGCATCGGCGCTTCCATTCTGGTGCTGGCCGTCTTTCTCTGGCTGAAACGCTACAGCTTCGTGCCGGAAATCCTGTGGCTGCCGGCCGGATACCTAACTGTCGGCCTGTCCTACGTCTTCTTCCGGGTCATGCACCTGGTGATCGAGGCCGGGCAGGGCGGCACACAACCAATCAGCCTCCCTGCCTACCTCAATTACACGCTGAATTTCCCGGCCTTCGTCTCCGGCCCGATCCAGCGGTGGGAGGATTATCAGGCGAGCGACAATGCACCGCTGGGCATCCGGGATCTCGGCATCGCCGCTTGGCGCTTGATGCTCGGCGCATTCAAGGTTCTGATCGTGTCCGCCGCACTCCATGCGTGGCAGGGGCAGGAGATCGCGGGCCTGACGCAGGTGCTGCCATTCCCGGGCCGCGTGCTGCATGGCGCGCTGATCGTGGTCCTGTATCCGCTGTTCCTGTATGCGAACTTCTCGGGTTACACCGATTTCGTCATCGGCATCGCCCGCCTGTTCCGCTTGCGCCTGCCGGAAAATTTCGACCGTCCCTTCGGCGCACCGAACTTCATCGAGTTCTGGAACCGCTGGCACATCACCCTCTCGCAATGGCTTCGGAGCCATGTGTTCAATCCGCTGCTGCTAGGCTGGTTGCGCCGCGGCCGCCGAGTGCGATCCAAACAATATCCAGGCATCATCGCGCTGTTTGTGACGTTCTTCCTGGTCGGCGCATGGCATGGCCAGACCACCGAGTTCCTGTTCTTCGGCCTGCTGCAAGGCGCCGGCGTCGCGGGCAACCGGCTGTACCAGGTGTGGATGACCCGCAAGCTGACCCCTTCCGGTTATGAACAACTTGGCGCCAATCCAGTCTACCGGGCGCTGGCACGCGGAGTGACCTTCACCTGGTTCGCCTTCACCCTGCTCTGGTTCTGGGGCACCTGGAGTGACGTCGGCCTCCTGGCGTCCCGCCTCGGCGTGAGCGGCGGCGCGTTGGCAGCGTTGGGCACCATCGCCACCGCAAGCGCGGTGCTGGCCATTCCCGACATGATGGGCTCAAGGGGCGACCGCGCCGCGCGCCTGATCCGTTCCCGCTACATGCGCACAGCGTTTTCTGCCGCGATGGTCCTGGTCATCGCGGTTGGCGCGCTGGTGCTCAACCTGTCATCGCCCGAGATCGTGTACAAGCAGTTCTGAGCACGACGCTTCCCCGCGTTGGCAGCCCACCGCCTCTTGCCGTCCGACGCACAACCGGGCCAAAACACCGGCGACAGGCAGGAGGATCGATCGTGCTGGACCGGGTGATGCTGACGAACGACGACGGGATCGACGCGCCCGGGATGCAGGTCATGGAGGAGATCGCCGCCCAGATCGCGCGCGAGGTCTGGGTCATCGCCCCCGAGCACGACCAAAGCGGCCAATCCCACGCCATCAGCTTGCACCACGCCCTGCGGGTCAGCGAGCAGGGCGAGCGGCGGTTCGGCATCACCGGCACGCCCGGCGACTGCGCCGCCATGGGCATATGCCACATCATGAAGGACAACCTGCCGCAACTGGTGCTGTCCGGGGTGAACCGCGGCCTGAACCTGGGAATGGAGACGGTGTTCTCGGGCACCGTCGGCGGCGCGATGACGGCGATGATGCTGGGCGTGCCCGCCCTGGCGCTCAGCCAGGCCTTCACCCGGCGCGATGCCGTGCCCTGGGACACCGCCCGCAGCCTGGGACCGGACGTCATCCGCAAACTGCTCGCCATCGGCTGGAGCGAGCAGTCCATACTGAATGTCAACTTCCCGCCGATCCCCGCCGACCAGGTCGGGCCGATCACCCTGGCCCGCCAGGGGGAGGGCATGGTGGCCGGCATGCAGGTCGAAACCCGCGTGGATCCGCGCGGCATGACCTATCACTGGCTCAACTTCCGCCGCGGCGAGCTCGAGCAGGGACCCGAGAGCGACTACAGCGCCATGCGCGCCGGCAAGATCGTCATCACGCCGATCCGGTATGACCGGACGGATACCGACGCCTACGCCGAACTCGCCGCGCATTTCCCCCGCTTCGATGGTTAACCGTTGACCTGTAAGGCAGATCCACGCTCCCGCGCGCTGCCCTCAGATCGGCTTCCCCTCACTCCCCCGCCACGCCACCCCCAGCAGCGTGTTGCTCGGCAGGCTCTTGTCCAGCACCTTGCGCGCGGTCTCGGCGCCCGCCACCGGCAGGCCCATCGGATCGAGTGCGCCGACCTGCACCAGCACCGATGCCTGGTCCCAATAGATATGCTCGTGCACCAGCTTGTCGCCCTGGAATCGCACGACCGCGACCATCGGGATTTCCACCGGGCGCCCGGTCGGTGCAATGCCGGGGATCAGCCAGTCCACCGCCGAGGTATGCGTGAACTTGAAGATGAACTCATCGACGATGCTGTCCTCGCCCACCGTACGGCTGACCGGAATCATCGTCGTATCCGGCGGGTTCTTGCCGATGAAGTGGTATTTGTAGAACCGCTTCAATTGGTCATGCCCGACCCCGCCCGCCATGGTGGGGATGTGATTGACATACGGCGTATCGACCATCGTCGCCATGGTCGCATCGACATCGCGCGTTTCAAACTCATATCGGCAATGCGCTTCCCAGAGCGCCACCAGATCCCGGTCTGCCATCACAACCCACCTGTCACGTCGATCGTCAAACCCGTCACGAAATCCGCGTCCGAGGACGCCAGGAAGCAGATCACCTTCGCCTGGTCCGAGGCCAGCGCCACCCGCCGCAGCGGCGTGGATTCGATCTGCGTCGCCTGCGCCTCCGGTGATCTTTGGTTCCAATGCGGCGTGATCCGTTCCGTCAGCGTCAGGCTCGGCGCGATGGCATTGATGTTGATGTTGAACGGACCAAGCTCGTACGACAGCTTGCGCGTGAACGCGATGATGCCGCCCTTCGCCGCGGCATAGGCGCTGCCGCTGGCGGCGCTCATGCCGCGGCCGGCGATCGAGGCTAGGTTGACGATCTTTCCCGATTTCTGCCGTTTCATGATCGGCACGACCGCATGAGTGAACAGGAACGTGCCGTCAAGGTTGAAGCGGATGACGCGCTGCCAGTCGTCCAGCGAATGCTCCTCGACATTCGCGGAGGGCTTCGCAATGATCGTGCTGCCGCCAACGGCGTTCACCAGGATGTCGATGCGGCCGAACTCCTTGACCGTGTCCTCAACGACGGCATCCACCTGGGCTTGCTCCAGCGCATCGCACAGCCGCGGATATGCGTTCGGCCCCAGCGCCTGGGCCGCGGTATCCAGCCGCTCCGGGTGGTTGTCGACGCAGACGATCTTGGCCCCTTC
>DASQVN010000069.1:0-8212 GCA_035640755.1 Rhodopila sp. | reverse complement strand
GGGGATTGGGCGGCTCAGGCTGAGGACCAGAGCCAGGCGGCGCCCCGCACGCCCGACGAATCGCCATGCCTGTTCCGCACCACCGGCGTGGTCAGCACGTCGCTGAAGGCGTATTGCGGGATGCGCTTCGGCAACTCGGCGTAGAGGTGCTGCATGTTGGACAGCCCGCCGCCGAGGACGATCACATCGGGGTCGAGTAGGTTGGCTACCACCGCGAGCCCGCGGGCCAGGCGGTCGGCGTGGCGGTCCAGCGCGTCGATCGCCGCCTGTTCGCCCTTCGCCGCGCGTCCCGGCAGGCTGCTCGCGTCATGTGCGCCGGGGCCGTCGCAGTCGCGGGCCAATGAGGGGCCGGCGACATAGAGTTCGAGGCAGTTGTGCTTGCCGCACCAGCAGCGCGGGCCGGGCACCTCCGCGAGCGTCGGCCAGGGCAGCGGCGTGTGTCCCCACTCCCCGGCGATGCGGTGCGGGCCGCGGTGCACCTGGGTCTTGAACACCACCCCGCCGCCGCAGCCGGTGCCCAGGATGACACCGAACACGAGATCATGGCCGGCGCCGGCGCCGTCCACCGCCTCGCTCAGGGCGAAGCAGTTGGCGTCGTTCTCGACCCGCACCTCGCGGTCGAGCGCCTGGCTGATGTCGTGATCGAAGCGGTGGCCGTTGAGCGCGATGGAGTTGGCGTTCTTCACCAGCCCGGTGGCCGGGCTGACCACGCCGGGGATGCCGATGCCGACCGTGGCAGTGACGCCCAGCCGGCGTTCGGCATCGCGGACCAGGCCGGCGATGCCAGTGATGGTATCGTCGTAGCCGGCTGGCGTCGGGATGCGGTGGCGCAGGCATTCCGACCCGTCAGGGTCGAGCACCGCGATTTCAATCTTGGTGCCGCCGAGGTCGACTCCGATTCGATATTGACCCATGGTGCAATCCTGGTTGATGCGGCGAGGATGCCGCTCCGTGCCGCCGTTCTCAAGGCGGCATTCTCAAGCAAGTATCGCGGAACATGTATTGCTCCTGGTGGCCGGAGACCGCATGTTCCGCGGCATGAGCGAAACTGTCCTGGACGTGAAGGGCATGAACTGCCCGCTGCCCGTGCTGAAGGCCAACCGTGCCCTGCGCAGCATGCCGCCTGGCGCGCGTTTACGCGTGCTGGCGACGGACCGCGCGGCGGTGGCGGATTTTCAGGCGTTCTGCCGCGAGACCGGCCATGCGCTGCTGGCGTGGAGCGAGGATGCGGGAGTATTCAGCTTCCTGATCCGCCGGCGCGAATCCGGCGATGAAGAGGAGCGCCGGCAGGAAGCCGGCGCGTTACCAGGGCGCCGGCGGGAAGCCGGCGACGCGCAAGAGAAAGGCGCCTGACGTGACAACCGCGCTGTTCACCCACCCGGCCTGCCTCGAGCATGACACGGGCCCCTACCACCCCGAATGCTGTGAGCGCCTGCGCGCGGTGCTGGCGGCGCTGGAGGCGCCGGAGTTCGCCCACCTGCTGCGTGAACTGGCGCCGGCGGCGACGGTGGAGCAACTCAGCCGGGTGCATCCGCCATCCTATGTCGAGGCCCTCCTGGCGATCCGGCCCGAGTTGGGGCAGCCGGTGCAACTCGACAGTGACACGGTGATGAGCGCGGGGAGCGCCGAGGCGGCGTTGCGGGCGGCGGGCGGCGCGGTCGCAGCGGTGGATGCGGTGATGGAGGGCTGGGCGCGTGCGGCCTTCGTGGCGGTGCGGCCGCCGGGACATCATGCGGAGCCGAACCGGCCGATGGGGTTCTGCCTGTTCAACAATGCCGCCGTCGCGGCCTTGCATGCGCGGGCGCACTGGGGGGTGCAGCGCGTCGCCGTGGTGGATTTCGACGTGCACCACGGCAACGGCACCCAGGCGATGTTCGCCGCCGACCCGGACCTGTTCTATGCGTCCTCACACCAGAGCCCGTGCTATCCGGGCACCGGCGAAAGCTGGGAGCGGGGCGTGGCCAACAACGTCATCAACGTGCCGCTGCGCCCGCGGGACGGCAGCGCGGCGTTCCGCGCCGCCTGGTCGGGCATCATCCTGCCGGCGCTGGACGCCTTCGCGCCGGGGCTGCTGATCGCCTCGGCTGGGTTCGATGCGCATGTCGCCGATCCGCTGGCGCAACTGCGGGTGGAAACGGCGGACTATGCCTGGATCACCGATCGCCTTGTCGAAGCGGCCGAGCGCCACTGCGGCGGACGCATCGTTTCGGTGCTGGAAGGCGGTTATGATCTGGACGCGCTGGCGGCCTCGGCCGCCGTGCATGTACGTGGCCTGATGCGAGCCTGAACCATGAGTGAAGACGATATCGCGGCCCTCTCGTTCGAGGACGCGCTGGCGGAACTCGACCAGATCGTGCGCGGCCTGGAGGGCGGCACGCTGAAGCTGGATGCCGCCGTGCAGGCGTTCGAGCGGGGCGTGAAGCTGCGCCGCCATTGCGAGGCCAAGCTTGCCGAAGTGGAGGCGCGGGTGGAGGCGCTGGTGCAGGGCGCCGACGGCAAGCTGAGTACGCGTCCGCTGGAGTGAAGCAGCGCGCCGACCAGTTGCTGGTGGCGCGGGGCCTGGTGGAGAGCCGTGCCCGTGCGCAGGCGCTGATCCTGGCCGGCAAGGTATTTTCCGGTGACCGCCGTGTGGCGAAGGCGGGAGATTCGATGCCCGACGACGCGCCGCTGGAGGTGCGCGGGCAGGACCACCCCTGGGTCTCGCGCGGCGGGCTGAAGCTGGCGCATGGGCTGGCGCATTTCGGGTTCTCGCCGGCCGGGCTTGTGTGCCTCGATATCGGCGCCTCGACGGGCGGGTTCACGGACGTGCTGCTGGCGCATGGCGCGAAGCGGGTGCACGCGGTCGATGTCGGGCACGGGCAGCTTGCCTGGAAGCTGCGGCAGGATGCGCGGGTGGTGGTGCATGAGAAGACCAATGCCCGCTACCTGGATGCCGCGACGATCGGCGAGCCGGTCGAGGCGCTGGTCTGCGATGCGAGCTTCATCGGGCTGGCGACGGTGCTGCCGGCGCCGCTTGGCCTGTGCGTCGCCGGCGCCTGGGCGATTGCGCTGATCAAGCCGCAGTTCGAGGCAGGTGCCGCCCTGGTCGGCAGCAAGGGGGTGGTGCGGGATCCGGCGGTGCACCAGGCGGTATGCGAGCGGATCCGGGCCTGGTGGTCCGGGCTGGAGGGATGGCGCATCGCCGGCATCACCGAGAGCCCGATCACCGGGCCCGAAGGAAACAAGGAGTTCCTGATCGGCGCGGTGAAGGGGGATCGGGCCGCCTCAAGGGCGTTTCCTTGACCACTCGGGCGCCGGGGCCTCGTGCGCCGGTATCGGCGGGCGAGGCGGAATGGACGCCCTGCCGCGGCCAAATCTTTTTATAGTCGAGACGGTTTTGTTTCGCCTATAATCGCAAACACCGTTTCATTCATTAGACTTAATGGAGACGTGATGACCCTGCTGCCCCGCGGTCCGGACACTGGCAGGCTGGCCGGGCCGCCCCCAGGTGGAGCATCATCTGGTGGGGCACCATTGGTCGGCCGGTCACGGATGCCCCGATCCGGGCTGCGGCTGCACCACCTATTGTTCATCACCTTCACCCTGATCGCCGCGGCGCCGATCGCGGTGCTGGCGTACTGGGCCAGCAGCACATCGTTCCAGAACGAACTCGAATCGGTCAGCGAGCGGCACCTGCTGGTGGCGCGCAATCTGACCTCCGCCATGTCGCGCTACGTGCGCGACGTGAAGGCCGCGTTCGGCATGGCGATCGACAGCGGCGCGCCCGATCATCCGGTGACCGGCCTGAACGACCTGCTGACATCGCTGGACGTGACGGATGTGCGCGTGCTGGCGCCGGACGGCAGCATGGAGGCCGCGCTGCCCGGCCTGTCCCGGGGCGTGGCGGGCGAGCTGTCCCCGGCGCTGGTGGCCGAGCTTCGGGCCCTGGCGGGGGGTGCACATGATGCCATTGCGATGAGCCCATTGCATCGGGATGCGACGGGCACGCCGTTGTTCTACCTCATCCGCCAGTTGCCGGCCGGGCGGCTGGCGGTGGGCATCCTGTCGACCGACTACCTGACGGCGCTGCAGCGCTCGATCGCGTTTGGCGCCCGCGGCCATGCGGTGCTG
Source organism: Rhodopila sp. (assembly GCA_035640755.1). GTDB lineage: Bacteria > Pseudomonadota > Alphaproteobacteria > Acetobacterales > Acetobacteraceae > Rhodopila. The sequence continues at coordinate 4,102 of DASQVN010000069.1, read as the reverse complement.
TTGGATGCCGGCGGGCAGGTCATCGCACACCCGCTCAAGGAGCCAGACGCCGCGGCCCGCGATCTGGCCGGCGCGCCGGTGGTGGCGGCGATGCGGCGGGGCGAAACCGGCGTCGGCCAGTTCCACTCGGCCGCCTTCGATGACGACATGATCGCCGGCTATGCCGTGGTGCCCGAGACCGGCTGGGGCGTGATGGTGCCGCAGCCGGTGTCCGAACTGCAGCGCCGCGCGGCCGAGGTGACGCAACTGGCCACCATCATCGCCCTGCTCGCCTTCGCCTGCTCGGCCTTGATGGCGTGGTTCCTTGCGCTGTATCTCGCCCGCCCGGTGCGCAGCGTGGCAGACACGGCGGCAGCGGTGCTGGAGGGCAACGATGAGGTCGCGGCGCCGGCATTCAACGCCCTGGTGCCGCGGGAAATCCGGCAGATGGGCGCGGCGTTCAACACCATGCTGCAGGCGCTGCGCCAGCGTGCCGCGGAAACCGGCAAGGCGCTGCGCGAGGCCGAGATGTCGAACGCGGCCAAGAGCCAGTTCCTAGCCAACATGAGCCACGAAATCCGCACGCCGCTGAACGGCATCGTCGGCATGATCGAGCTGCTGCAGATGACCGAGCTGACCGAGGCGCAGCGGCGCCACGTCGAGACGGCGGCGCAGTCGAGCCAGGCGCTGCTGCGGCTGATCGACGACATCCTGGATCTCTCGCGCATCGAGGCGGGGCGGCTGCAACTGTCGATCGTGCCGTTCCACCTGCCCTCGCTCATCCAGGAGCTGCGGCTGCTGTTCGCCGAACAGGCGCGGGGGAAGGGGCTGACGCTGCTGGCTTCGGTGCCGCCGGAGATGAACCTGGTGCTGGCCGGGGACAAGCACCGGCTGCAGCAGATCCTGGCCAACCTGGTCGGCAACGCGATCAAGTTCACGCCGGACGGCACCGTCAGCATCCGCTGCATGGGTGAGCACGCGGTGGGCGATGCGATCCGGATCCGGTTCGAGGTGTCGGATACCGGCATCGGCGTGCCCGCGAGCAAGCAGTGTGTGATCTTCGATGCCTTCACCCAGGCTGACAGTTCGCTGACCCGCCGCTACGGCGGCACCGGGCTCGGGCTGTCGATCGCGCGGCAGCTTGTGCACATGATGGACGGCGATATCGGGGTGCGCAGCACGGTCGGCGTCGGCTCGACCTTCTGGTTCACCGTGGTGCTGGAACGGCGGCCGGAGTCCGCGCTGCCGGCGCCGCTGCCCGTCATGCCGGCTGAACCGGCGGTGAAGGGGCCGGCGGTGAGGGGGGATGTGCCGGGGCAGCCGCGCGCGGCCTTCGTCTCCCCGGCCGGGCGGGAGTTCAAGGCGATGCTGGAACGGCATGGCCGCGACAGCGTTTCGATCCTGCTGGTCGAGGACAATCCGGCCAACATGCGCGTGACCCAGGCGCTGCTGGAGACGCTGGGCTGCCGGGTCACCATCGCGCAGAACGGGCTGGAGGCAGTTGCCGCCTATCGCGCGGAGAGCTTCGACCTGGTGCTGATGGACTGCCAGATGCCCGAGATGGACGGGTATGAGGCGACCCGGACGATCCGCCAGCTGGAGGCGGTGCAGCACCGGCGGACCCCGATCCTTGCGCTGACAGCGCACGCGATGGCGGGCAGCCGCCAGGCTGCGCTGGACAGCGGGATGGATGACCAGATCACCAAGCCGCTGACCATGGCGATCCTGACCCGCAAGCTGCTGCAGTGGCTGCTGCCGGCGGAGAGTCGGGCGGCTTCGTAGGCGCCGTAGCCGTTCGGGGCTGCGGCGCTCAGCCCTGTAACAGCCTGCGCGGTATCGGGCGCCACAAAGTCAATCCCAATTGATACCTGAAGGATAGGCAGGTAAAGCTGGCCAGCCGATTCGATCTTTGGTGCCGCCATCTTGGTAAATACTGCTGGCGGGCGCGGTTGACCGTTGCCAATGATTGCCCACTCGGCGCACTGCACCGGTGCAGAAACATCTTGCTTTGCGCCACATGGAACCAATTGAAACCAACGTGCCGTGCGCATTCTCAAAATCCGTTAAATTGACCGGATTTGAACGAACGCACGACCAGCTGAATTACTCGGATTTGAACGAACCCACGGCCAGTGGCGACGTATGTCGATGCGAGGATCACACTTGCGCTTTGCATTGTGTCTTAACTGCCGAGTTACGACGCATGGGTGGGGATATGCGCGTGCACCAATCGGAAACCGTGGCGATCGTTGGCGCCGGACCATACGGCCTGTCGCTGGCCGCACACTTGGACGCGCTTGGGATACCATATCACATCTTTGGCCAGCCCATGCGCCCCTGGCGAGACAACATGCCGCCGGGCATGCTTCTGAAATCGGACGGTGAATCCTCAAGCCTCTCGGACCCTGATCACGGCTTTCCTATCGAGCGGTTCTACAAGGACATGGGCCAGCCGTTTCATGCCCAGGCGCCGATCCCGGTCGAAACCTTCATTGCCTACGGTCAGGCGTTCCAGCGCCGCTTCGTTCCTACGGTCGATACGCGGGAGGTGGTCGCTATCGCCCATGACGATCCCGGCTTTGTCGTCCGCACGGCGGACGGAGACCTGATCCGGGCCGGGAAAGTCGTGCTCGCCGTCGGAATTGCGCCATTCAGCTATATCCCGCCAGCGCTGAGCGAGTTGCCTCCGGACCTGGTGACCCACGCATCGGCATATGGACCGGTGTCGGACTTCCGTGGGCGCGCGGTGGCCGTCGTCGGTTCGGGGGCTTCGGCCATCGATCTCGTGATCGCGCTGCACGGGCACGGAGCCGACGTGCAAATCGTTTCACGGCGTCGGGAAATCCCTTTCCAGACCGAGCCGAGTGGGGAGGCACCCGGCCTGTTGTCCAGGGTTCTTTGGCCCGGCTCCGGCATCGGCTCAGGCTGGAAGCTAAAGTTCTGTGCCGAGCTACCGGGTTGTTTCCAGACCTTGCCGGAGCGCACGAGGATCCGGGTAGCACAGACCTATCTCGGCCCGGCGCCCGGCTGGTTCACGCGTGAACGCGTGCTAGGCCACATTCCGGTGCAGTATGGCGTAACCCCGGAAGAGGCCGTTCCCAGGAACGATCGAGTCGAGTTGCGGCTCCGCACGGAGGATGGTTCGACGCGGCGCATGCTGGCGGATCATGTCATCGCCGCAACCGGATATCGCATCGATGTCCGCCGGTTCGGTTTCCTGTCCAGCAGTTTGATGAATGCAATCCGGACGTCGGCGCTCGCACCCTCGTTGTCGCGCGGGTTCGAAACCAGTGTGCCCGGGCTGTACGTGATCGGTCCGGCTGCCCTGATGAGTTTCGGACCGGTGATGCGCTTCGTGTTCGGTGCGGATTTTGCCGCTCGGCGGGTCTCGGCTCGTCTCGGCATCCCGCAGGCAAGGAGCCGCAGCAAGGCGCAGGGGCGAAGGGTGCGGCGCCGAATCGGTGATGTGCAACCAACCGACGCCGGCGGGCTTATCAGAGGTCTGTGATGGATGCGTCATTTTCCGGTGCTCATAGCCGGTGGAGGCGAACCACCGAGGCGCGGCGCTCAGTCCCGTCTGGCTGGGACGGGCACAGCCGCGCGCGCATACAAGGCGGCGAACTGCCCAGGGTGCTTATGGTCTGCAACCTTTTCACCATGCCCTATCGCGTGATGCGGTGCGCCCATGCAGCGGGATCACGCGTCTGGGCCCTCGGCAACTCCGGCGCCCAGGGCTTGAAGTATTTCACGCTACTGCCAGCATTTTTTCTTGCGGAGGCTGAGTTCGACGGCCAGTTGCGGGATGAAGCGGCAGAGGAAATCAATCACCACATAAGAAGACTGCACATCGACCTCGTGCTGGCGGGGGACGCATCCTCGACCCGCACCCTGATCGGGCTGCGTGACGCGGTTTCCGCTCGCTGCTTCCCGATGCCCGATCTGTCGTGGTTCGATACGCTCAACAACAAATGGGAATTCACCGGGATCTGCCAGCGCCTGGGGGTTCGCTGTCCGCCGACCCGCCTGCTGCGGGACCGGGATGCGGTCCTTGCCGAAATCCAGGCTGGCCGACAGAGGCTCCCTGCGATGGCAAAGCCGCTCAGTCGCGAGGGCGGGCACGGCG
>DASQVN010000068.1:0-4434 GCA_035640755.1 Rhodopila sp. | reverse complement strand
AGGCGATTGAAAATACGCGGTTTTCTCCGAAATCTGCCCAGGTAGTGCTAGAGCAGATCGCGGCAGAGCGGAACGTGCGGACGCGTGAATCTGCTCGACAGAGAAATGGCTAGCGCGCTTTCGCCGTTTCCAGTCAACCTGAAAGTGCGCTAGCGCGCGGCGACCGGCACCGGGAACTGTCCCCCGGTCTCGAACATCGAGCGCAACGCCCGCGCCTGGGCGCCGCGGCCGACCAGCACGAGGCCGTCGCCATCCTCGATCACGGTGTCCGCCGGCGGGCGCGTCACGGCGTGCCCTGCCCGGCGGTTGATCTGCACAATGAAGAACGCGCCGCCGGCCTCGTGCTCCACCGCCGCGATGGTCTGGCCGATCACCGGGCTGTTCGGGGCGGCAGCCACGACATCTATTTCCAGGCCAAGCAGTTGCAGGGTTTTCTCAAAGTCGCGCATCCGCTCCGTGCCGCGGATGAAGTGCGCCGTTTCCTCATACAGGATCATCTCGGCGATCCGTTCGGCGCCGGTATGCGCCGGCAGCACAACCTTGGTCGCCCCGGCCTGCAGCAGCTTGCTTTCAGTGCTCGGCACCTCGCCGCGGGCAATGATGGTCAGCCGGGGGTTGAGGCTGCGCGCGCTCAGCGTGATGAACACGTTGGCCGCGTCGTTCGACAGCACGGTGGTCAGCGCCCGTGCCCGCTCGATGCCGGCGGCGAGCAGCGTTTCCTCGCTGGTCGCGTCGGCCTGCACGCACAGATGGCCGGCATCGCGGGCGGCCGCGGCCGCGGCCTCGGACTGCTCGATGATGATGAAGGGCATCTCGCCGGCCCGCAGCTCCCGCGCCAGCATCGCGCCGGTGCGGCCGAAGCCGCAGATGATGACGTGGTCGCGGATGCGGTCGATCTGCGTGCTCATGCGCCTGATCCCGAGCAACTGGTTGAGCTGATTGAGGGTGAAGACCTGCACGATGGCACCGGTCAGGTAGATCATGCCGGTGCAGCCCAGCACGATGGTGCCGATGGTGATGCCGCGCAGCAGCGGCGTGGTCACCGGCACCACTTCCTGGAACCCGACGGTGTAGACGGTGATGATCACCATGTACAGCGCGTCGCCGAACGAGGAACCGGCCGCGACATAGGCGGCGACAGCCACCGCCATGACGACCAGCATGTAGACCACGCCCAGCAGCAGGTTGCGCAGCGGCGATCCGATCAGCCGGCTGGCGGCCATCACCGAAGCCCGCGCGCCCGTACGCGCAATATGTCCGGAATCCTGTAGAATGCGCCCTGGCCCCGCGCCCATGCTGCCCTGATAACACAGCAGCGTGTGCTAAACAGCTCGGATCATAAAAGCAATGGAATGGGAAGCCCCCGCACTCGTGCTCGATGCCCGCCCGTATGGCGAGGGCGATGTCCTCGCCACCGTCATGACCGAAGCGCACGGCCGGCACCGCGGCCTGGCGCGCGGCGGCGGCTCACGCACCAAGTCGCACCTGTGGCAGGCCGGGAACCTGCTGCAGGTCCGCTGGGCCGCTCGGCTGTCCGACCAGCTTGGCACCTTCACCGGAGAGCTTGTGCACCCCGGCGCCGCTCTCGCCATGGACGATCGGCTGTCGCTCGCGATGCTCAGCGCGATGTGCGCCGTAGCCGAGGGCGCGCTGCCCGAGCATGCACCGCATCCCCGGATCTTCGCCGGCCTGCTGCAGCTTATGCCCCGAGTCACGCTGGGCGCCCCGGCGCTGACCGAGCTGATACGGTGGGAACTTGTGGTGCTGGCCGATCTGGGCTACGGGCTCGATCTGTCGGCATGTGCGGTGACCGGCCGGACCGCGGACCTGGCCTACGTCTCGCCCCGCACCGGGCGGGCGGTGACGCAGGAAGCGGCCGGTGACTGGACATCAAGGCTGCTGCCCCTGCCCGGCTTCCTGGTCGGGGCCGCCGAACCGACCCCGGCCGAACCGACCCCGACCGACTGGCGCGACGGGCTGCGCCTGACCGGGCATTTCCTCGAGCGTGATGCATTTGGAAATCAACATCGTCCCCTACCATTGGCGCGGCGCATGTTATATGACCGCGTCGCGGTTCTAGCGGAACAAAACAAGGACGACGGAAAAGCCCATGCCGGATAACACGCCTTCGGATGACCTCACCGGCAATATCCAGGAGACCCACCTGAAGGACGCATTGTCCGAACGGGAGCTGGCCTACGCCCTGTCCACCATCATGTCGCGCTCGCTGCCGGATGTGCGCGACGGGCTGAAGCCGGTGCACCGCCGCCTGATCTACGCGATGCACCAGTTGAAGCTCGACCCCACGGCCGGGTTCAAGAAGTGCGCCCGCGTGGTCGGCGACGTGATGGGTAAATATCACCCGCACGGCGACGCCTCGATCTACGACGCGATGGTGCGCATGGCGCAGGAGTTCGCGGCGCGGTATCCGCAGGTCGAGGGCCAGGGCAACTTCGGCAACATCGACGGCGATAACCCCGCCGCGATGCGGTACACCGAAGCGCGGCTGACCGCCGTCGCCCAGGCCATGCTGGCGGGAATCGAAGACGATACCGTGGATTTCCGCCCGACCTATGACGGCGTGGAAGCCGAGCCGGTCGTCCTGCCAGGCGCCTTTCCCAACCTGCTGGCGAACGGCGCGGCCGGCATCGCGGTGGGCATGGCAACGTCGATCCCGCCGCACAACGCCGGCGAAGTCTGTGCCGCCGCCATCCACCTGATCCAGCATCCGCAGGCAACCACCGCGGAACTACTGCAGCACATGCCCGGCCCCGACTTCCCCACCGGCGGCGTGCTGGTGGAAGACCCGGCCGCGCTGCTGAGCGCCTATGAGACCGGCCGCGGCGGCTTCCGGGTGCGGGCGAAATGGGAAAGGGTCGATGGCAAGCACGGCACCTGGCACATCATCGTCACCGAAATCCCCTACCAGGTGCAGAAATCCAAGCTGATCGAGCAGGTCGCCCAGCTGATCGAGGAAAAGAAGCTGCCGCTGCTGGGTGACATCCGCGATGAAAGCAGCGACACGATCCGCCTGGTGCTGGAGCCGAAGACGCGCACCGTCGATCCCGTGCACCTGATGGAGATGATGTTCCGGGTGACCGCGCTGGAAACGCGCTTCCCCTTGAACATGAACGTGCTGGACGCGACCCGCACGCCGCGCGTGATGGGCCTGACCGAGGTGCTGCGGCACTGGCTGGACCATCGGCATGAGGTGCTGGTCCGCCGGTCCAACCATCGGCTTGCCGCCATTGAACGGCGGTTGGAGATCCTCGACGGCTACCTGATCGCCTACCTGAACCTCGATGAGGTGATCCGCATCATCCGCGAGGAGGAGCAGCCCAAGCCCCGCCTGATGGCGCGGTTCGACCTGAGCGACATCCAGGCCGAGGCGATCCTGAACATGCGGCTCCGCAGCCTCCGCAAGCTGGAGGAGATGGAAATCCGCAAGGAGCACAAGACGCTCTCGAAGGAACGCAAGGACCTGCAGGCGCTGCTGGCCAGCGAGAAGCTGCGCTGGAAGCGCATCACCGAGGAGCTGGAGGAAACCCGCGCGAAGTTCGGCTCCGGCCCCCTCGGCGATCGCCGCACGGAACTCGGCGCCGCGCCGGTGGCGATCGAAATCAACACCGAAGCCTTCGTCGAGCGGGAGGCGATCACCGTCATCCTGTCGGAGAAGGGCTGGATCCGCGCGGTGCGCGGCACGGTCGCCGAACCGAACGAGCTGAAGTTCAAGGAAGGCGACCGGCTCAAGCTGCTGCTGCCGTGCATGACGACCGACCGGCTGACGCTGATGGCCACGAACGGGAAGGCGTATACGCTGAAGGCCTCCGATCTGCCCCGCGGGCGCGGTGACGGCCAGCCGGTGCGGCTGCTGATCGATCTGCAGAACGAGGATGACGTCGTCGATCTGTTCGTGGTCATGGACGGCCAGCGCTACCTGCTCTCCACCAATACCGGCCGTGGCTTCCTGATCCGCGCCGACAAGCTCGCGGCCGAGAAGCGCACCGGCAAGCAGATCATGAACCTGAAGCCGAAGGAGGAGCTGGCGCTGTGCGTGCCCGCCGAAGGCGACCACGTCGCCATCATCGGCGAGAACCGCCGCCTGCTGGTCTTCCCGCTGGAGCAGGTGCCGGAGATGGAGCGCGGCTCGGGCGTGATCCTGCAGCGCTACAAGGATGGCGGCGTGGCCGACGTCAAGGTGTTCCGCTACGCCGACGGCCTGACCTGGCGGCTGGGTGACCGGGTGCGCACGGAAGCCGACCTGCGTACCTGGCTGGCGGGCCGCGGCACGGCCGGGCACATGCCGCCGAACGGGTTCCCGCGGACGCCGAAGTTCGGGGTGGCGGGGTAATACCAGTCCGCCTAATTCCTGACGCATGAAAGGCTCTTCCCAAGGGCCGAGTGTTGCTTTGATGCGCGCGGGTGTCTTGAGCA
>DASQVN010000067.1:0-2502 GCA_035640755.1 Rhodopila sp. | reverse complement strand
CGCCATCCGGGTTCATGCTGGAATACGGCTGGGGCGGGCGGGAGGTCACGCCCGGCAACTGGACGCCGTCGGAAGTCACCGTCGGGCCGAGCCTGTGGGGGCATGACCGGGCCTGGCTGCCGCAGGAGCAGCGGCAGGCGGCGCGGGAGATGCGCCTGAAGGCGGCGGCCGAGGGCAAGCGGGAGCCGCTGCAGGTGCTCGACGGCAACTACACGCGTATGCACGGCGTGTGCCCCTGGTGGGACGCGGTCACGGCCTGAGCGTGTTGCCGGACGCCGTCACGACCCGGTGATAACAGGACGGCGGCACCCGATGCGCCTTGCCGTTGTGGCACGCGGGGCGGTTAGCTAGCCCGGCGGGCATACCAATGCGTGCAAACAAGGCCGTGAGCCGCCCGCGACAACGGCACCAGGCCGGGAGGAAAAATTATGTTCGAGATCGGCGTCTTCCATAACGGCGCATCGCATCTGCCGGTGGTGATCACCAAGGATGGCGTTGCGGTCAATGACGGCTCACTCGCGGATGTGCATGTCGCCGCGCAGCAGGTCCTGGTCAACCAGGTGCGCCAGGGCATCCTGGCCGAGAAGCTGGGCTTCCAGTCGTTCTGGCTGACCGAGCACCATTTCCAGCCCGAGGGCGCGGAGATGAGCCCGAACCCGCTGATGACCCAGATGGCCATTGCCTCGCAGACCAAGAAGATCCGCCTGGGCCAATGCGCCAACATCGTCGTCTGGCATCATCCGGTGCGCATCGCCGAGCAGATCGCGCAGCTTGATGTGATCAGCGGCGGGCGGGTGGAGTGCGGCATGGGCCGCGGCTACCAGCCGCGCGAGAACGAAACCCTCGGCCGCCCGTACGGCTCGACGATCCAGGACCAGGAGCGGAACCGCAAGGCGTTCGAGGAAACCGTCGCGCTGATCCGCAAGTGCTGGACCGAGCCGTCGTTCTCCCACCACGGGGAGAACTTCTCGGTGCCGCCGACCTATACCAAGTGGAACCACAAGCAGACCATCGCCTATTTCCAGATGGACAAGGTCGAGCGCCGGCTGGACGACGTGATATCCCTCGGTGAGCCCGACATGTACTCGGCCGGCAATCCCGTCCAGGCGACGACGACGACGCTGAAGGAGCTGCAGGTCTTTCCGCAGCCCGTGCAGAAGCCGCACCCGCAGATCTGGGAGCCGGTGACCAGCTCCCGCTCGATCCGCTGGGCGGCGCAGCACGGCATCAACGGGGTCATGATCGTCGAGCCGAACGACCGGCTGAAGCGCAACATCGACATCTACTATGAGGCCGCCGAGAAGGCCGGCTGGCCCGACATGCTGGACCGCGGCGCGTTCAAGTATGGCTGGGACGCGAGCAAGCGCCGCGGCATCATGACCAGCCGCTACATCCACATCACCACGCCCGGCAAGGAGAAGCAGGCGATGGACCGCGCGGCGAAGGCGATGGAGCTGCAGTTCGACTACTACGGTCCGTTCGGCTTCGGCGCCGTGGTTGCTCGGCTGGATGAGCCGATGTTCGATCTGAACAAGAAAGTAACGGCCGAAATATTGCGGGAGCGTGAGATCGCCATCCAGGGATCGAAACAGTTTGTGATCGACAAGATCATGAAAATGAAGCAGGAAATCGGCTACGACGACTTCAGCTTCCTCGGCTGGTTCGAGCTCGGCGGTTTCGAGGGCCGCGAAGTCGAGGACCAGATGCAGCTGTTCGCCGAGGAAGTCATGCCGGTAATCGCCCGCGAATGCGGCGGCAAGGTCGAGCTGCCCGAGCGCGGCATCAACTACGCGTCCTGAAGGGGGAAAGCAGGATGGCCAGCAAGCAATCCGAACAACTGAATCAGTTCTACAGTCAGCTCCTCGCCACGGTCATGGCCAACCCCGAGATGCCGCTGGACGAGATGCGCGGCCTGTTCGAGCATTGGGGCGACGTGACCGCCGAACCGGGCGGGGTCGACTACATCGAAACCGACGCCGGCGGCGTGCCCGCGATGTGGACCGTGCCGAAGGGGGCGGCAAACGACCGGGTGGTGCTCTGCTGCCATGGCGGCGGCTATGTCACGGCGTCGATGTACACGCATCGCAAGGTGTATGGACATCTTGCCAAGGCGATCGGCTGCCGATCGTTGATCGTGCACTACAACCGGGCGCCGGAGAACGTGCACCCGGGGCCGGTGAACGACATGGTGAAGGCGTATCGCTGGCTGCTCGACCAGGGCATCCGGCCGCAGCACATCGCGGTGACGGGCGACTCGGCGGGTGGCGCGCTGGCGGTCACGACGATACTGCGGGCGCGGGATTTGGGCCTGCCGCTGCCGGCGGCGAGCCTGCCGATGTCGCCCTGGCTCGACATGGACGCGACGGGTGAGACCTTCGCTACCAACCAGGAGCGGGACGTGCTGGTGAAGCGCGAGATCGTGCAGAACATGGCCGCGGCGTTCCTCGGCGAGGGCGGCAACCGCAACGACCCGCTGGCCAACCCGCTGCATGCCGACCTGCG
>DASQVN010000066.1:0-2167 GCA_035640755.1 Rhodopila sp. | reverse complement strand
CCCGAGGTTATGGCGCTGATCCGCAATGCGGGGATGACGATCGTCTTCGTCAACACCCGTGCCCAGGCCGAGCTGATGTTCCAGGCCCTGTGGAAGCTGAATGATGAGACGCTGCCGATCGCGCTGCATCACGGATCCCTGGAGGTCGAGCAGCGCCGCAAGGTCGAGGCCGCGATGGCCGCCGGGCGTCTGAAGGCCGTGGTGGCAACGTCATCGCTTGATCTCGGCATCGACTGGGGCGGCGTCGATCAGGTGATCCAGGTCGGCGCACCCAAGGGCGTCTCACGCCTGCTGCAGCGCGTCGACCGGGCGAACCACCGCATGGACGAACCATCCCGCGCCATCCTGGTCCCCGCCAACCGGTTCGAGGTGCTGGAGTGCGAGGCGGCGATTCTGGGTGTCAACGCGCATGAGCTTGACGGTGACTCACCCCGCCCCGGCGGCCTGGACGTGCTCGCTCAGCATCTGGCCGGCCTGGCGTGCAGCGCCCCCTTTCTTCCGGATGACGTCTACCAGGAGGTGATTTCCGCGGCACCCTACGCGTCCCTCTCGCGGTGCGATTTCGACGACGTGCTCCGCTTTGTCGAGGACGGCGGCTACGCGTTGTCGGCCTATGAGCGCTGGAAAAAGCTGTTCCGCGACAGCGAGGGCCGGATGCACATCCGTAACGCCCGCGTCGCTGCGCTGCATCGCATGAACATCGGCACCATCGTCGAAGCCCCCGTCCTCAAGGTCCGCCTGCTCGGCCGCCGCGGTGCGGGTGCCCTACTCGGTGAGGTGGAGGAGTACTTCGTCAACATGCTCCGCCCCGGCGACACCTTCATGTTCGCCGGCCGGCTGCTGCGCTTCATCCGCCTGCGCGAGAACGTCGTGGAGTGCGTCGAGGGCGGCGACGGCGATCCCATGGTCCCCGCCTACGAAGGCGGACGCCTGCCGCTGACCACCAACCTGGCCGACCGCGTCCGGACCATGCTGCAAAGCCCGAACACCTGGCACCTCTTCCCCGAACAGGTACAGGAGTGGTTGACGCTGCAACGAAAAGTCAGCCGCCTGCCCGGACGCGACGACCTGTTGGTCGAAACATTCCCAAGGGCCAACCGCTGGTACCTCGTCGCCTATTGCTTCGAAGGCCGCAATGCCCACCAGACCCTTGGCATGCTGCTGACCCGCCGGATGGAGCGTGCCGGCTACGCCCCGCTCGGGTTCGTCGCCACCGACTACGTGCTGGGGGTGTGGTCCGCCAACCGGCCCACCGACATTCCCGCCCTGTTCGACCAGGACATGCTGGGTGACGACCTGGAAGCGTGGATGGCGGAAAGCTCGATGCTGAAACGGACTTTCCGCAATGTCTCGGTCATCGCCGGGCTGATACAGCGAAATCAGCCGGGTGCGGAAAAGTCGCGAAAGCAGGTGACGGTCAACAGTGACCTGATCTACGACGTGCTGCGCCGCCACCAGCCGGACCATATCCTGCTGCGGGCGACACGTGCCGATGCCGCAACGGGGCTGACCGATGTCGGGCGGCTTGCGGGCATGCTGGCGCGGGCGAAAGGACGGATCGTGCACATGATGCTGTCGCGGGTGTCCCCGCTGGCAGTGCCGGTGCTGCTGGATATTGGACGGGAAAGCGTGCGCAGCGACCAGGACGAAGACGCCATGCTGGCGGAGGCCGAAGCCATCATCGCCGAAGCCACCGGGGAGCGTGAGCCATCGCCAGGGGCATCGTATGTGCCCGCAGTGCTGCGCCCGAACCTGAACCGGAAATCGAGCGGCGCCGCGGTCAGGCACGTCAGGCGGCGCCAGCCCGACCTGTTCTCATGACCACCGCCGCGCCGGTGCACCTGGCGGGCCAGCGCCTGATGCTGGACCCAATGGGCGCCCTGTTCTGGGCCGAGCAGCGGCTGCTCGCCGTCTCGGATCTGCATCTGGAGAAGGGGTCATCGTTTGCCCGCAAGGGCATGCTTCTGCCGCCGTGGGACACGCACGCCACGCTCGACCGCCTCGCGCTCCTGCTGCGCCGCTGGTCCCCTGCCACGGTCGTCGCGCTCGGCGATTCGTTTCATGACAGTGACGGATGTAACCGCCTGCCAGCAGCCGAGCAGCAGCGCCTCGAGAAAATGACCGCGGCACATCGTTTCGTTTGGGTGCTGGGCAATCACGACCCGGC
>DASQVN010000065.1:0-5039 GCA_035640755.1 Rhodopila sp. | reverse complement strand
TCCTCGTTCATGTAGAGTTTCAGCGTGGCGACCGGCGGCGGCAGCGGGCTGGTGGGGGTGCCGGCGCCGGGTGACCAAGCCGCGGTCGGCGAGGTCTTGCCCCACCAGAGCTTGTCGGCATTCTCCTGCCAGACCGTGCCGTTGACGTAGGCGAGTTCGATCACCCGGCCGGTTGTCGTATCGGGGGTGCCGTTGACCGCGACCTGGCCGCTGCTGGTGATCGTCCACTGGTTGCCGCTGGCATCGGTGATCGCGGCAGTCGAGCCGGCCAGCACCACGGTGTCGTTGGCGGACGGCTGCGCCGGGAGCGGGCTGGTGGCGGTGCCGGTGCCGGGCGACCAGGCCGCGGTCGGCGAGGTCTTGCCCCACCAGAGCTTGTCGGCATTCTCCTGCCACACCGTGCCGTTGACGTAGGCGAGTTCGATCACCCGGCCCGTTGTCGTATCGGTGACGCCATTGACCGCGACCTGGCCGCCGTTGGTGATCGTCCATTGGTTGCCGCCGGCGTCGGTGATCGCGGCGGTCGAGCCGGCCAGCACCACGGTGTCGTCGGCGGACGGCGGAGGAGGTGGCGCTCCGGTGCCCTGTCCCAGGGTCGAGATGTCGTTAGCGGCCGATTTCTGCCAGACCGCCACCGAGTACACGTGGACCGATGAGCTGGCGCCGGTGCCGAGGATCAACGCAAGGTGCAGCGAGTCCATCACGCTGAAGGCGGTTCCGTTGCTCAGCGACGGCGCCGGGCCGGCTGACGGATTGTACTGGTTCCAGGTGATGGTGTTCCCTACCTGAACACCGTTGAAAAAGAACTTTGCGTAGCCTTGGGTTGTTGCTGTCGCCGGCACCCAGAGGAAGCCATAGGTATTCGGGTTGGTGAAGTCCGCGCCGGCCGGATAGACCGGCGAGCCCGATATCGGCCCGGTATTGGTGTCGTTTCCGCTTCCAACCGATCCGTACCAATTGTGAATGCCGACCCCGTAGACGCCCGGCGAGTCGAACTCGGCCATGTCGGCCTCGATCCAATTCCCGTAGCCCGTCGGCTGTCCGGGCCACTGGTTCGGTCCGCGTCCTTCGCTCACGCCGTTCATGGTCTCGATATCGTTCGCCCAGAACGAGGCTGGACCATTGAACGACATGGTAGCCTGGAAATACCCGCCGCCGCCGAAGGCGATGCCTTGGAAGCTCCCGGCCGTTGGGTCAACCGACGCGGTCGACAGTTGACCTCCGTAGTTGTCGCCGCCGGGATTGATGGTCACGCTGCCGTCGGAGTTCTGCGTGACGTTCACAGTTGCGGGGTTGACGCCGTAGAAGCTGAACTTCTGCCAATTGCTGCCGACCGATACATTAGGACCGAACGTTTCCGCATTGTAACCTACCGCCGCAGCTACGGCGGGGATCCCGGATGTTTGGCTGCCTGACATGGAAAGCTCCCGAAAACGTGAGTTCGGGGGAGCTTGTATAATTATAACGAATAAAAAACAATTGGTTTATCTTCGAGTCATTATTTGAAATGGAGAGACGAATGCGGCGCTCCACGTCACCGGCTGCAACACATCCGTGTGTTTCTGATAAATATCGATCTCAGACTATCATCCACGATTTTGTCCTTCTTATGCAAGATGCTGATTATAGTACGTAATTAATTCTGGCACCCGATCTCGGACCCGATCACCATGCCTGCCCGATGCGTCTCACCCGACCTTGCGGGCTACCTCGCCAACCGGCGCTACCCTCGTTGCTCTGAAGGGGTGACCCGGCGCTTGCGACGTTTTTGTCGGATTGGAATGGCACTTGGCTGACCAGGCGGCACGGATGGATCACCCTGAAGGCATCCCGGCGGAAGCGGCTTCAAGCCATCGCCAAGACAGTGTAGGGTTCCACCCGGTGTCCCAGAACCTGCAGACAGCTCGGCGAACACGCGCTCCCTCACTGCTCCGGCCCCGCGTCGTCCGGCACGGGGCCGAGGGCGGGCTTGGCGGCCATGATGGTGTCATCGTCCGGTTCGCGACCCTGCAACTGTTCACGGTCATCTATCTGCAGAAGCTTGCTGTCGGCCCCCTGTCGTTCCAGGTCAGCCTGACCATCCCAATCATGCTGATCCATGTCTGCTTCCTGCTGATCTCGGGGCGCATGCAGTTCGCCCTTCTGCGGCTTGGTTGCTATCTTGCCTTTGCCGCCAGCTGCTGCCTGTCGCAGGTGATCTCGGGCGAACGCTTCTCCTTGCCCAGCATCGCGGAACTGCTGCTGATCTACAGCTTCCTGACGGTCACGACCCAGGTATCGGAACAGGCCTACCAAGTCGTTCTGAAACGCTTCGTCAGCCTGATGATCATTCCGGCGGTCATCGTCCTGTTTCAATATGTCTTCCAGAAGGTCACCGGCCTGGGCAACCCGCTCAGCATGGACCGGATGTTCCCGAAGTCGATCCTTCTGCAAGGCTACTTCTACGAAGCCCACTACCCCTGGAACTCTCCGTTCCAGCGTCCCAATGGATTCTTCTTTCTTGAACCCTCGGTTGTCTCAATGTTCACGGCATCCGCCGCCATCATCGAGCTGACCTACTTCAAGCGATTGCGATACGTGCTGCTGATGATCGGTGCGACGGCCCTCAGCATGGGGGGCACCGGCATGACCATGCTGGTGATCGCGGCACCGTTCCTGCTCGCGCGGGAGTCCGTGCCCCGCATCCTCGTCGTGGCCGTCGCGGCCGCGGCAGCGCTGGCAGTCGCGCTGGAGGCGGATGTGTCCCTGCCCCTCATTTCGCGCCTTGGCGAATTGTCGCAGGCAAGCAGCAGCGGCTCGGGGCGAATGCTGATCCCGGCGGAGCACCTTGCGCGCCTACTGGTTGATCCGTCCCATTTCCTGACCGGCAGCGGCGCAGGGTCCACCACCGCCGAATTCGGTCTCGCATGGGCGATCCTCAAGCTGATCAACGAATACGGCCTGCTGACGACCGTGATCTATGTAGCCCTCTATGTCATGGCGTTCGCCGGCACCTATAACGTCCCGTTGCGGATTGCCATCTCGGTGATCTTTCATTTTACCGGCGGCTATCTGCTCGATGCGATGGGCGTTCAGTTCATGGCGATCATTTTCTGCATGATTGTGCCATACCGCCCTGCCAGCCAGGGACGGCGGCCCGGAGCCTATGTCGGCGCCGCGGATGCCGACGAGCGGATGAACCGTACCGCGTTCCAGACAAGCACCGCGATCATCAGGGATCCCGCCACGAGGGCGTAGATGCCGATGGCGACAGGCACATCCACCACCAGGCTCGAAACCATGCTGACCGCCACCGCGGTGCTGACCGCGATCGTCGTCCACCGCGACAGGTGCGTAGGGTCGTCAAGGACCAGATAGGCGATCGACGAGTAGCTTCTGAATGCGACGATGGCACCGAACAGCAGGAAACAGGGTGCTACCTCGAACTGGTTTTCGGCGCCCGCAGCTTGAGTGCCCCACCGATATACAGCGTCGAGATCAACAGCAGCGCGACGGCAACGAGCGCCCCATAGGCCAGCCCGACCAGCAACGTCGTTCTGGCAAACGCCCGTTTTTCGGCCACGCCCCGGGCATTCCATACAACGCGGATGTAGCTCGACAGCGGCAGCAGCAGCAGAATGATCGGGACCAGGAAGATCTGGAACAGGCGCACCAGCGTTCCGAACCAGGCCGCGGTCTCGGCTCGGCCGGACCGTTCGACCCATACCACGGCAAGGCTGAGTGTTGCCGTCAGCAGACCGTCGGCCACCGCATAGGCGGTCCCTTCGCGCATCACACGCCAGGCGAGACGAGCGCTGCCGCCGATGAGATAGGGACGCCTGCGCAACAGAAGCGCGAGTGCGGCCAGGCTGGCGAACATATACGGGCTGCTGAGCAGCATCGCGCTGACCACCAGGTGCTGCCGGGTATATGGCACCAGGAAGCCGATCGCGTACATGACGAGTTGCAGCATGATCAGCAGGGTCGCTGTCACATAGTGTTCGTTGTACGCCGCGCGGACATTGTCGAATGTGTTGAAGAAGCCCGTGATGGGCGGCAGCGCCGCCACTATGACGAACGGCATGCTCGCTCCGGTCGCCCAGCAATAGATCGCGACCATGGTCAACGCGAATCCCAGCGCTGCTGCATTCGCGACCGAGAGGCTGGCGAAGCCTGTTGCTTCGCCTCGGACATTCCCGGCCGAATACGCCTCCCCGACAAGGCGGCGTCCGACCGTGCTGAAGCCACCTGTCAGGAATGCGGCGGCCAGGCCCAGTGCGGAGGCCGCCATCAGGCTGGCGTAGTCGTTCGTGCCGAGCCCGAATCGCAGCAACGGGAGGAAGAACAGCACGCCGATCGCGCCCGGGATCCGCGTGGCAAAGTTCGTTCCCAGCGAGTATATCAGTTTTCGCTGCTCGACGTTTATTCTACCGATCCGAAACGTCATCCCTGACACACCGCTTCGGGCGTGATTGCGCTGCAATCATCAGCGACATAGAGAATCCGCGTATGGGCACTGGTCGGCTGCTCCGGCAGCACCTCCGTCCTCAGCCAGATGGAGGGCATGTCTCCAAGAAACGCCGCCCAACGCGAAAACGTGGAATTTGAACCGATCAGCAGCCGAGCCTGCGCCAGCGCCAGCAGATCGGCGATGTCACTGGGCTCCTGCCGCAAGACCACACCCTTGATCGCAAGGATGTCGGCGAGTTCCTGCTCCCGCCCGTCCGAGAAAATCCGGATCGGCAGATCGGGGCAGACCAGGCGAAGCCGTTCGATGACGCGCCGGTACCAACTCAGCGGGATGCGCAGGTTCGCGACGCGCCCCGACATGATCTGCTCGGGTTGACCGGGCAGGAAATCACCCAGCCGGATATGTGCCGCCGCATAATCGCCAGCCCCCCATTGCGGCGTGGTTCTCGGGGGTGTGGCCAGGATCTGCAGCAGCCGATCGCGAATCATGGCTCGGTGCGGATGCAATCCTTCGAAGGTGAATTCGGCCGCCTGAACGACCGTCAGCCCGTGCGGCGCGATGCTGGGCGGGCGCCCGTTACCGATCTGAA
>DASQVN010000064.1:0-2755 GCA_035640755.1 Rhodopila sp. | reverse complement strand
CGGCACCGAGCGCGACGGCTTCCAGCGGCCGACAATGCGGCCTTGCTCGTTCTCGCCCTCATGCTCGAAGGCGAAGATGTCGTGCAGGGTCACCACCTCGCCCTCCAGCCCGACCAGCTCGGTCACCTGGATCACCCGGCGCCCGCCGTCCCGCTGCCGCCCCACCTGGATGATCACGTCCACCGCACCGAGAATTTGCGTCTTTATCGAGCGGGAGGGCAGGCCCATGTTGCCCATCTGCACCATGTTCTCGATACGGGTCAGCGCGTCGCGGGTATTGTTGGCGTGAACGGTGGACATGCTGCCGTCGTGGCCGGTGTTCATCGCCTGCAGCATGTCGAACGCCTCGGGACCGCGCACCTCGCCGATGATGATGCGGTCGGGGCGCATACGCAGCGCGTTGCGCACCAGATCGCGCTGGGTGATCTCGCCGCGTCCCTCGATGTTCGGCGGCCGGGTTTCCAGCCGCACCACATGCGGCTGCTGGAGCTGCAGTTCGGCGGCGTCCTCGACCGTCACCACCCGCTCGCCGTGGTCGATGGTGCGGGAGATCGCGTTCAGCAGCGTCGTCTTGCCCGAGCCGGTGCCGCCCGAAATGATGATATTCAGCCGCGACCGCCCCATGATCTCCAGCGCGCGGCTCATCTGCGGCGACATCGCACCGAAGCTGACCAGCTTGGGCAGGTCGATCTCCCGGCGGGAGAACTTGCGGATCGACAGGTACGGCCCGTCCAGCGCCAGTGGCGGGAAGACGATGTTGACGCGGCTGCCGTCCTCCAGCCGCGCATCGACCATCGGGCTGCTTTCGTCGATGCGCCGCCCCACCTTGGCCGCCACCCGCTGCGAGATGTTCGACAAGTGCTTGCGGTCCCGGAAGCGGACATTGGTCTGCACCACCTTGCCGCCCTTCTCGACGAAGATGCGGTCCGGCCCGTTGACCATGATGTCGCTGATCCCGTCATCCTCGAGCAGCGGCTCGAGCGGACCCAGGCCGAGCATGTCGTCCACCAGGTCCTGCGAAAGCTGCCGCTGCTCCCGCGCGTTGAGCTGGATGCGCTGCTCGGTTGCGATGTCGGAGATCAGCCGCTCGACCTCATTCGCCAGGCGGTCGGCGGTCATGCCGGCCACGATGGTCGGATCAAGCCGTGCCAGGCATAGCGATCGCAGGTCCGCGTACACCCCCTTGGCATCTGCTGCCGGCGCCCGGGCCGCAGGCGCCGGCGGTGGGGGCGGAGGCGGCGGCGGGGGGGCAACAGCCACCGCCCCGGTCGAGGCCGGCGCTGCGGCCGGTGCGATCCCGAACAGCGCCGCCGTGTCGGCAGCGCTGCGGCGGCCGAAAACCGGCTTCTCGATCATCGCCAGCTCCAGAACCGCCGGCGCTTGCCGACCGCCTCGCCATGCACCGATCCGGCACGCGACGCAAGCGTCTGCATCAGGCGGGCAAAGGCGGCGTTACTGGCGGCCGCCGGCTCGCCCAGATCGGCAGCCTGGCGCAGCGTGCCCTTGGCATATGGGATCACCAGGTCCGGCTCACGGCCGATCGCTTCCGAGAACTTGGCCGGATCGAGCCCACCCGGCACCCCCGCCATGTTCAGCACGAGCAACGGAGCACCGGTCGATTCAACCCCCACCGGTATGGCGAGATAGCGCAGCGCGTCACGCGCCCCGGCAACCGACGGATCGGCCACCAATACGCGCTGATGCGCTGCCTCGAACATGTCGCGCCCGATCGGGCTGCCCGGGAAGGGCGCGTCGCACACCAGGAACTTGTAGCGCTGCCGTAGCGCGGCCAGCACGCGCGCCAGCGCGTTCGGCCCGATCTCCAGCGGGTCGGAGAACCGGCCCTCACCAGACAGCACGAACAACCGGTCGCCGATCGCCTGCGCGCTGCGGGCGATGAACAGGTCATCGACGCGGTCCGGGTCCTCCAGCGCCACGCGCAGGCCGGGCCGCCCCTTGGCCGACAGCATCATCGCCGCCGCGGCGCCGTACAGATCGCCGTCCAGCATCAGGGTGTGCCGGCGCAGTCGCTCCGCCATGTACCAGGCCAGGTTGCTGGCCACCGTCGTCGCACCCACGCCGCCATGCACGCCGGTCACGGTGATGACCTTGCCGGAGCGCAGCAGGCGCGTGTTTGCAGTCTCGCCGGTGATGATGGGCTTGAAGTGCCGCGCGACGATCTCGGGCGTCAGCGGCTTGAACAGGTATTCGACGACGCCCAGCCCCTGGGTCAGGCCGCGGTACAGCGCGAGGTCTTCGGGGTCGCCGATCGTCAGCACGCGCACATCGGGCTCGACAAGCTGCGACAGCGCCGCAAGGTCGTTCAGCGGCTGCTTGTTGCCGCTGATGTCCACCAGCAGCACGCGCGGCGACGCTGTCCGTTCCAGCACCCGTGCCGCCACATCCAGCCCGCCGCGGTGCACTTCCGCCCGGTCCATCGCGTCGATATTGAACGCCTCCCGCAGAACCTGCTCGGTTTCCGCATCGGTGGCGAAGGCAAGCAGCGTGGGACGTTCGGCCCATGCGATCTCGGGGCTCTTGTCCAGGACCGTGGCGCTCATTGGCTGCCTCCGGCCGCAGCGGCGGCCACCGGCGCCGCACCACTCGGCCCATCGGACCCACCATCCGAGCCGCCCCCCCGGTCCATGGTTTGCACCTTGGATATGGAGGAGGCCGGCAGCTTCCGCAGCGTCCCGGTGCGCAGCCGGATGGCGGCCGCGCCCGCAAGGTCACCCGGCGCCGCACTGGTGCCCCG
>DASQVN010000063.1:0-2206 GCA_035640755.1 Rhodopila sp. | reverse complement strand
CGAACGCCCTCGGCCCGCCAAGCTGGCCCCCGCTGCTCGAGCGCTGCCGGCCCCGCGCCAATGAGATCACGCCCGGCCTCGCCCAGGAACTGGACGAAGCGCTGGCCCGCATTCTCGAGGCCTGGCCGATGGCGCTGCCGGCCGGCCATATCCACGCCGACCTGTTTCCCGACAACGTTTTCTTCCTGAACGAGACCCTCTCCGGCCTGATCGACTTCTACTTCGCCTGCACCGACCTGCTGGCCTACGACGTCGGAGTCTGCCTCAACGCCTGGTGCTTCGAGCCTGACTTCGACTTCAACGTCACGAAAAGCCGAGCGCTGCTGCGCGCATACAATGCCGTGCGCCCGCTGTCCGAGGCCGAATGCAACGCCCTGCCCGTGCTCTGCCAGGGCGCCGCGATCCGTTTCCTGCTCACCCGTCTATATGACTGGCTGCACACCCCACCCGGCGCGCTGGTGACGCGCAAGGACCCGCTGGAGTATCGTCGCCGCCTGCGCTTCCACCTGACCGCAACCGATGCCGGTGCCTATGGCCTCTGACGACGTTGTCGTATCGCTGCCCCCGGACCCGGACAAGGTCGTCGAGATCTGGACCGACGGCGGCTCCAAGCCCAATCCCGGCCCCGGCGGCTGGGCCGCGATCATGAAATACCGCGGCGTCATCAAGGAGCTCTCCGGCGCCGAGGCCCAGACCACCAACAACCGCATGGAACTCACCGCCGTCGCCCATGCGCTGGAGACGCTGAAGCGTCCCTGCCACGTCGTGCTGCACACCGACAGCCAGTATGTGCGCAACGGCATCACGCGCTGGAGTCATGGCTGGATCCGCAACGGCTGGCGCAGCTCGACCGGCGATCCGGTGGCGAACATCGATCTCTGGCAGCGCATCCTCGCCGCGCAGCAGGAGCATCGGATCGACTGGCGCTGGGTGCGCGGCCATTCGGGCCACGACATGAACGAACGCGCCGACCGTCTGGCCACTGCCGCCCGCAAGGCTGCGTTCGGGAAGACCTGATTTCCGGCCGGTCTCCGCATCCGGCCGCTCAGTTCTGCTGCCCGACCGCCCCGAGGCCGTCCAGCAGCGCTGCATGAAACCGCTCCGGCGCCTGGATCTGCGGCGCGTGGCCGAGATCGGGAAACTCGACCAGCCGCGCATGCGGCATCCGCGCAACGGCTGCCTTGCCCAGTGCCGGATAGTTGCCAAGCCCCGCGCGCACCGGTGGCGGCGCGCGTTCCTTGCCGATCGCCGTCGTATCCTTGTCGCCGATCATCAGCAGAACCGGCGGCCGGAGCTGCTCGAATTCATAAAATACCGGCTGCGTGTAAATCATGTCGTAGATCAACGCCGAGTCCCAGGCGACTTCCTCCAGCCCCCGTCCGCGATACATCCCGGCCAGCATCTGCACCCAGGGCTCGTACGCCGGCTTCCAGGTGCCCGCGTAGTAGGTCGCACGCTCATAGCTGCGGATGCTATCGGCGGTGGTGTGCAGCTCGCGCCGGTACCAGGCATCGACGCTCTGCCACGGCACGCCCTTCGCCTTCCAGTCCTCCAGCCCGATCGGATCAACCAGGACAAGCTGCTGCACCGTATCGGGATACATGAGCGCGTAGCGAATGCCGAGCATCCCGCCGGTGGAGTGGCCGATCAGCGTGATCTGAGAGATACCAAGCGAGGCCAGCAGCGCGTGCGTGTTCGCGGCGAGCTGCTGGAAGCTGAACTGGTAATGCGCCGGCTTGCTCGACTTGCAGAAGCCGACCTGATCGGGCGCGATGACCCGGTAGCCGTGCCGGATCAACACCTCGATCGTACCCTTCCAAGTGGCGGCGCAGAAGTTCTTGCCGTGCAGCAGCACCGCCACGCGCCCATTTGCGGCGGCCGGCCGGAGGTCCATATATGCCATCTGCAGGTCCACCCCCTGCGATCTGAACCGGTAGGTCTGCACCGGCCACGGATAGGCAAATCCCTGCAGTTCGGGGCCGTAGGCCGACCCGGCTTCCTGCGCCGAAGCGGGGCCAGGAATGGCCAGAACCGATGCCAGAAGCCCGGCCATGGCCGCCATCATTCGTTTGTATGGAAGCGTCATGCGCCCGGGGCGGCTATGCAGCGGTCAGAGGAGCGCGGCCGCGGCGATCTGAATCGCCCTGTCGGTGATGTTCGAGACCGCCTGCTCCAACCCGATCCTGGCCACCCGCTTCGCCAGGCT
>DASQVN010000062.1:0-4396 GCA_035640755.1 Rhodopila sp. | reverse complement strand
TGTGGGCCAGTGCCGGTGTGATCACCTTAACCACCGGATACAGCTGCAAGTTCCTCAGCACTCAGAACGTGAAAGCTGTCATCTGTCTCAGTCCGCTGTGACGTCACATTAGGTCTCCCTCATCATCGTGCGGGACCGCTCCCGAGACGACCGAGGAAACCTACAGACGACGGGAAATCAGCGCTGTGGCCTGCTGCACGGTCGTGTCGGGTGCGATCGAGTTTGTCTGAGCGCGCAATTCACGCCCTCTGACCTGTAGCCTCGCGACTGGTACTACTCTGCCATTCGCTCGGGTGATGGATTGCAGTGGGGGCCTGGGCACGTAGCTTGCCGTGCTGACGCGCATCCCGGGGCGCCGCAGACGTTCTCTGCGTCCTCTTGATCTCTGCGGGCTCTGCGTTGAAGCAAAATGGCTGCCATGCGGCACGGCCTTGGCTGATGAGATGGCATCGTTGCAGCTGCATACGCCATCCCCAGGACGCACCGACTCGCCCGCACCAAACCCCGGCCGGCGCGGGGCAAGAATACCCGGGCGGGCGGGACGAGATCACTAAATCGCGCACACATAATATTGCACGTTCAGCGGTGTGCTTCATTAACCGTTATTTAAACGTGAGGAGCTTAGCTCTGACTCTCCAACGGGGGAGATCATTGTGAGCCTCTCACTTTCTGCATCGCGCGGCGGCTTCTTCCTGTATGCCGAGGCCCGGATGCGCGATGGCCTGGCGGCGGCGTACGCGCTGGAAACACGTTCGCCCCGCGCGTCCCGCCTGCTGCGGCGCCTCGTGTTGCTGATGTGGTGGACGCTGACGCTGCAACTGCATCGCCATGCGTTCTACTGGCTGCGCGCCCACCTGTTCCACCCGAGCGCCCCGCCGGCGCCGGTAGTGCCGCCGGTGCAGGCGATCGACGCCGCCTCGCTGCACGTTCCGTCTTCCGAGGCGCCTGTGGTGTCGGTCATCGTGCCGACCTACGGCCAGGTGCCGTTCACGCTGCGCTGCCTCGCCTCGATCGCCGAACATGCGCCCGCGGCGCCGATCGAGGTGATCGCTGTGGATGACGCCTGGCCGGGCCCCGAGACCAAGGTGCTGGAACAGGTGCAGGGCATTCGTCTGGTCCGCCAGCCGTTCAACCTCGGCTTCCTGCATAGCTGCAACCTCGCCGCCCGGCTGGCGCGCGGCCGGTATTTGTATTTCCTGAACAACGATACGCAGGTGCTGGCCGGCTGGCTCGACCCGATGCTGCGCGTGTTCGAAACCCGGCCCGATGCCGGCGCGGTCGGCGCCAAGCTGCTGTATCCCGATGGGCGCCTGCAGGAGGCCGGCGGCATCATCTGGTCGGACGGCACCGGCTGGAACTTCGGCCGCTTCGACGATCCGACCAAACCGGCCTACAACTATCTGCGGGAGGTCGACTACTGCTCGGGCGCCGCGCTGATGGTGGAGCGTGCCGTGTTCAGCCACCTCGGCGGCTTCGACGAACGTTACGCCCCCGCCTACTTCGAGGACACCGACCTTTGCTTCCGCCTGCGCCGGATGGGGCTGAAGACGTATTATCAGCCATTGTCCCAGGTTGTTCATTACGAAGGCGTTTCGCACGGGCGCGACACCACGGCAGGCGTCAAGGCATACCAGGTGATCAACCGGCAGCGGTTCCTGGAGCGCTGGGGGCAGGAGCTTGCGCAGGCCCACTATCCGAACGGCCAGCATGTGCTGCGCGCGCGTGAACGGGCGATGGACCGGAAGGTCGTGCTGGTGATCGACCATTACGTTCCGGAACCGGACCGGGATGCCGGATCGAATGCCATCATGGCGTGCCTGCGCGCGCTGCTGGGCGCCGGCTGTCTGGTGAAGTTCTGGCCGTACAACCTGGCGTACACGCCGGGATATGCGGATGTGCTACAGGCCATGGGGATCGAGGTGTTCCATTCGCCGCACCACACCGCGCTGGATGGGTGGCTGCGCACCGAGGGGCCGGAGCTCGACACCGTGCTGGTCAGCCGGCCGGAGATCGCCGACCAGACGATTCCGCTGATCCGCCGCTACTCCAACGCGAAGATCGTCTTCTACGGCCATGATCTGCATTTCCGCCGCCTGCGGCTGCAGGCCGATGTCACCCGCGATGAGATGCTGCGCCGAACCGCCAATCTGATGCAGGAGCGGGAGCGCGCGGTGTGGCGGCGCGCCGACCTGTCGCTCTATCTCTCGGCGGAGGAGGCGCGGCTCGCCCAGGAGCTGGAGCCGGAGGCCAGGATCGGCTCGGTTGTGCCCTACAGCTTCGACAGTTTCGGCGTCATGCGGGCCGCGCCCGCCGGCAAGGAGATCGCCTTCGTCGGCGGCTTCGGCCATCAGCCGAACGAGGATGCCGCGGCGTGGTTCGTCAGCGCAGTCCTGCCGATCATCCGTGCCGCCGAACCCGATGCCTTCGTCACGATCATCGGGTCGAACCCGACGGCGAAAGTGCGGGCGCTGGCCGGCGGCGCGGTGCGGGTCCATGCCAACGCCAGCGCCGAGGAGCTCGACGCGGCGTATCACCGGGTGCGGGTTGCGGTGGTGCCGCTGCGCTGCGGCGCGGGGGTGAAGCTGAAGGTCGTGGAAGCCCTGCGCTGGGGTGTGCCGCTGGTCACCACGCCGGTAGGTGCGCAGGGCCTGCCGGGGCTGGACCAGTTCGTGCCGGTCGAGGATACCGCCGCCCGCTTCGCCGCGGCCGTGATCCGGCTGCTGCAGGACGGCCGCCACTGGGAATGGCAGGCGGGCGCGCAGCTTGCCTACGCGCAGACCCGGTTCTCGCTCGATGCCATGGCGCAGTCGTTGCTGAATGCGATCGAGGGTGCGGCGGCGGATTGCCAGGTCGGGGAGCTTGTGGCCGGATACGGTCCGGCAATAGGAGCCAACCACCATGGCGGAACCCGAGCGCCAGCCGTTTCCCCACCCCCGCGTGCGCCCGGATTGGCTGTGCAAGGTGAACGAGCCCATCCTCGACCCGGCCCAGCCGATCATCGACCCGCACCATCACCTCTGGCACGCTCGGCCTGACCCGTACCTTGTGCCCGACCTGGTGGCGGATATCAGCAGCGGCCACAACGTGCTGGCGACCGTGTTCATCCAGTGCGGGCAGGAATACCATGCCACCGGGCCCGAGGAGCTGCGCCCGGTCGGCGAGACCGAGTTCGTCATCGGACTGGTCCGCGAGTACGAAAAGCGCCCCTTCGGCCGACTGGACGTCTGCGCCGGCATCGTCGGGCACGCCGACTGCCGCCTGGGTGAGCGCATCGATGCGGTGCTGGAGGCGCATCTCCGCGCCGGCCGCCGCCGCTTCAAGGGCATCCGCCACAGCGGCACCTACGACGCCGGCATCGCCCCCACCGCGCCACCCGGCGCGCCCGCCGGCCTGTACCGCGACGAGGCATTCCGCGCCGGCTTCGCCCGCCTGCGGCGCTACGGCCTGACCTTCGAGGCTTGGCTGTACCACCCGCAGCTCGGTGATCTGATCGACCTGCTGCGTCGCTTTCCGGACCAGCCGGTGGTGCTGAACCACCTCGGCGGTCCCCTCGGCGTGGGTCCGTACGAGGGCAGGCGGCAGGCGGTGTTCGCCGCCTGGCGCGCCAACATCACCGAACTCGCCCAATTCCCCAACCTGCACATCAAGCTGGGCGGCTTGGCGATGAACGTGAACGGCTTCGGCTATCACCACCGCACCCTGCCGCCCGGCTCGGAGGAAATGGCCCGCGACTGGACGCCTTATGTTGAGGCAGCAATCGAAGCATTCGGCGTAAGCCGTTGTATGTTCGAGAGCAACTTCCCCGTGGACAAGGGCATGTGCAGCTACGCGATCCTGTGGAACGCATTCAAGCGGATGGCCGCCGGCTACTCCGCCGATGAAAAGGCAGCGTTGTTCCATCGCACGGCGCAGCGCTTCTACAGTCTGCCGCCAGTCGCCTGAGCCGCCATTAAGCCAGCGGGCCGCCAACCGCGCTCCCCGTCATGGCGGCTACCGGGCCGTCCTCCCGACTCCCGCACTGCAGCGGTCACGGATGTGGCTGCCAACCCTACGCTCGGCAGACAAGGGGCTCACCCGACGCGATATGGGTTTACACCTGCGCGGGCGTGCGAAGCAGGCACAGCGCCGCGCAGCAGCCGGCCATCAGTGCGCCCGACAGCGTCAGGGCGGCGACCGGGCCGCCGCGGTCCAGCACCAGGCCGAACAGGATCGGCGCCGCACCCTGCAGGATGCGCGCCGGCGCGGCCAGGAGCCCTGTGCGCAGCCCGTATGCGGCAGAGCCGAACAGCGCCAGTGGCAGCGTGCCGCGCGCAATGGTCAGCATGCCGTTGCCGCCGCCGTGCAGCAGCACGAACGGAATCGCCGCCGCAGGGCCGAGCATCGCCAGCAACGCCGC
>DASQVN010000061.1:0-16645 GCA_035640755.1 Rhodopila sp. | reverse complement strand
CCGCGGTCAACAGAATCGGGCTGTCAAAATTGCGTCGGGCGGATGGATGACGAGATTGGAATGTTGCAGCTTGAGAAATGGATTGGCACGAGCTGGGGTGCTGTTGGGCGGGTTTCGTTTTAATTTCAGTACTACACCGGCATCGGCGCACGATCTGCGGCCGGGTGGGTCGGGTTAGATGATACTATAACACAGTTTCGACATTACTATTTATCTTAAGTGAAGCAGCCGTGCGGCTGCCGTTACGGGGGAGAGCGACCATCCGCGCGGCACCGCCGGTGCGCAGATGGCCGGGTCAAGCCCGGCCATGACGGGTATGCAATTTTTGGCCACGACGGGTACGCGATTTTCGGTGCGCCGTGTGTTTCGGCGCGGCGCCGATCCTCCTGCCTGGACGGTGCCTTGCGCCACGTCCGGCTGGCGCGGGTTCGCCGGGCGTTATGTGTCCAGGCGGGTGATGCGGCCGGCGGTCAGGCCGCCGTCGATGACCAGTTCAGAGCCCGTCATGTGGCTGGAGAGGTCGGAGGCGAGAAAGAGGATGCCGTTGGCGATCTCCTCGGCTTCGCCGGCCTTGCCGATCGGGACGGTGGCGGCGGCGACCTTGTAGGGATCGATCGGCTGGTTGGCGCCGGTCGGGATCTTGTCCCAGATCGGGGTGGCGATGATGCCGGGGTGTACCGAATTCACCCGGATGCCGTCGCGCGCCTGGGCGCATTCGAGTGCGATCGACTTGGCGAACAGCCGTACTGCCCCTTTTGTCGCGCTGTAGCCGGCGAGGCCGGCCGATCCGCGCAGGCCGGCAACCGAGGACAGCATGATGATCGAGCCGCCGTTGCCGGCCTTGCGCATCGCCGGGACGCAGTATTTCACCGACAGGAACACCCCGTCGACGTTGATCGCCATCTGGCGGCGCCAATCCTTCAGCGACATCTCGATGGCGCTGCCCATGATACCGATGCCGGCATTGGCGACCAGGATGTCGAGCCGACCGTATTTTTCCGCCGCGGCGATGACGGCGGGCCAGCCGTCTTCCTCGGACACGTCATGATGCAGGTAGGTGGCGCCGAGTTCCTCGGCGAGCCGGGTGCCGGCCGGGTCGTCGATGTCGGTGAGCACCAGTCTGGCGCCGTTCTGCGCCAGCACGCGCGCCGTGGCGGCGCCGATTCCCGAAGCCGCGCCGGTGATGATGGCGACCTTGCCGTCCAGCAGAGCCATGCGTTTCCTCCTGTTCCGGGTTCGCCGGCGAGCATTCCATGGGCGGGCGGCGTGCGCCAGACCGGGGTTCCTGGAAGACCGGGGTTTCTGGACCGCGGGGACGGAGCGCCGCATGGTGGCCGTGGCGAACGAGCCGGGGGAAAGGTCATGCTGAAGGGAATGTCTGCGATGATCACCGGGTCGGTGGGCGACATCGGCTTCGCCGCTGCCCGCGCGCTGGCCGAGCAGGGGGCCGACATCACGCTCAACGGGTTCGCGGCGCCCGAGGCGCTTGAGGTTCGGCTGGCCGAGCTGCGAGGGCTGGGGGTGCGCGCGCGGCACCATGATGCGGACCTGCGCGATCCGGCGCAGATCGCGGCGCTGGTCAGTTCGACCCGGGAGGCGCATGGCGGGGTCGATATCGTCGTGAACAACGCGGTGGTGCGCTATTTCGGCGCGGTGGAGGATTTCGCGCCGGCGCACTGGGACGAGGCACTGGCGGTCAATCTTTCGGCGCCGTTCCATCTGATCCAGCTGGCCCTGCCGGGGTTGAAGCAGCGGAACTGGGGCGGATCATCAACATGGCGTCTATCTACGGGATGTTCGCGACGGTGAAGCGGGTTGACTACATCACCACCAAGACGGCGCTGATCGGGCTGACCCGCGCAGTGGCGCTGGAGACCGCCCGTACCGGCATCACCTGCAACGCGGTCTGTCCCGGCACGGTGCTGACCCCGGCCATCGAGCGGCGGCTGCGCCAGGAGATGCAGCGTGGCGGCGGCAGCTTCGAGCAGGCCGAGGCGGATTTCCTGGCTGTGCGCCAGCCTTCCCGCCGCTTCGTCAAGGACGGCAACGTCGCCGGCCTGATCGCCTTCCTGTGCGGCCCGCATGGGGAGGACATCAACGGTGCCGCGCTGCCGATCGATGGTGCCTGGACGGCGGGGAGGTAGATTCTGCCGTCCGGCAACGAAGGTTGAGGTGCGAAGGCCGTCCTGGATGTCGAGACGATTCGGACGGCAACGCAGATGAGAACGGTGCCGGTGCCAGCCCGAACCATGGTCTGGCAACATCGTGTTTGACTGCGTCGTTCACGCTTTCTGAGGTATCGGCGTCAAACGATTACGCGCCAGCTCCGCGCGTGGATCAGTAATTTCGCAGCGGGAGATACTATTCGTAGATATCTGCATTTCTTGCTACACATACTTTGGTTCCGCTTGCCGTGACAGCGTTGCAGTCGATGCCAGATGGCAGGGCCAGGATGGCGAGCTGTTTACCGGCACCATCCCTCCGTTCGAGACGTTCCGACAATTCACAAGCATTCGGGAGGCAACTATGCGTCGCGATATCTCATTCAGAACAACCGACGGCACGACGTTGCGCGGCTGGCATTACCAGCCGGATGGCACGGGGCCGTATCCGACCATCGTCATGGCACATGGCTTTTCTGCTGTGAAGGAAATGTATCTCGACACATATGCCGAGGCCTTCGCCGACGCGGGTTTGGCGTCGATTGTCTATGACAATCGCGGCCTTGGCGAGAGCGACGGAGAACCGCGGCAGGAAATCGACCCCTGGCTTCAGGTGAGGGACTATTCGGATGCCATCACATTCGCGCGCAACCTGGAGCAGACCGACCGGGGGAGGATCGGCGTCTGGGGGTCCAGCTACAGCGGCGGGCACGTGCTGGTCGTCGCCGCGATTGATCGGCGCGTGCGGTGCGTTGTGTCCCAGGTACCGCTGATCAGCGGCTGGCAGAATTTCCGCCGTCTCGTTCGCGCGGACTATCTGGCGCTAGTTCAGGCCGGATTGCATGCCGACCGTGACAACCGTGCCGCGGGCGGGTCCCCTGGAGTGCTGGCCGTCGTGGCTGAAGATCCCACGGCGCCTTCGGCACTCCCCACCGCGGACTCCTACACGTGGTTTACTCAGACAGCCGCGAGTCGAGCCCCGAACTGGCGGAATGAAGTGACACTCCGCACGATCGAGTATGGTTTCGGATACGAACCGGGAGCCTACATCGGTTTGATTTCTCCAACACCGCTATTGATGATTGTCGCGTCGGAGGATCATCTCGCTGTGTCGGACCTGGCCATTGCAGCCTATGAGCGTGCATGTGAGCCCAAGCGGCTCGTCCTCGTGCCGGGGGGGCATTTCGAGGCTTATGTCGAGAAGTTCGATGCGACGGCTCGGCCTGCATGTGAGTGGTTCAGAACGCACTTGTGCTAATGTCTGCCAGCGTAAGGGGTACTGTCAAAGGGTGGTGCTGCGGCCGCCACAAAGGTGACGGCCGCAACCGATCACGCGCTGGATCAGCGTATCGGTTCGACGGTCACCCCAACCGCAGCGGCGATCTCCTGCCAGCGCCCATCGGCGGTCAGCACCACTTGGCCGGTGCGCTGCCCCAGCGCCAGGCAGATACGGTCGCCCAGCGATGCGCCGATCGATCGCGTCTCGTCGGCCATCAGCGCAGAGCGCACGGCGAGGTCCTGATCTACCGGAACCAGCGTGACCAGAAGCCGGTCAGCCAGGGTTTCGGCCTGCGCCCGTGCGCCGCGCAGCACGTACTTGGCCGCGATCTCGGCAAAATTGACCGTGGTCATGCTCGCGCCCCGCGTGATCGCCTCCGCCACGCGGTCCTTGCCGGGTTCCCGCAGCAGGAACGCCAGGACCGCGGACGCGTCGAGGATCATCCCCGCGCTCCACTCTCCCGTTGTGCCTCGGTTCGGCGTTCCTCCAGGAAACGCTCGACGCTTTCATCGGACCCGGCAAAGATCCGGCCGGCTTCGTCCTGCAGGTCCACCAAGGCCTGGCGCATGGCGCGCATGCGGATCTCCCCATCCACCACGGTGACCAGGATCGGTCCACCATGCTCAAGCCCGACCTGCCGGCGTATTTCGGCTGGAAGGTTCATCTTTCCCGCTTCGGAAACCCTGGCAATGATGGTCATGGAACACCTCGGACCCTTCATCATATGGTTACCATATGGGGAACTGAAACCAAAATTTCGCCCGGAACCGCATTCAGAGCGCGAACTATCACGCCTACACGGGCGTGCGCTGCCCCCTTGCGAAGAAGGCATGCACCGTGCATTGAGGCCACGCGCGAAGTGGGGAGACGAAGATCCGTCCCGCTGTTCGAGGTTCCTCAAGGTATGAAGGATCGGATGCATGCGACTGACGGTGCTGAAGGAACGCCAGCCTGCCGAGACCCGCGTGGCCGCGACGCCGGAGACCGTCAAGAAGCTGATCGGCCTCGGGCTGAGCGTCGTGGTGGAGGCCGGGGCGGGGAAGCGGGCCTCGATCAGCGATGAGGAATTTCGTTCCGCGGGCGCCGAAATTGCGTCGGATGCCGCGGCGGCGCTGTCCGGTGCCGGGATTGTCTTCGCCGTGCAGATGCCGGAGCCTGACATCCGGGAATCGATCCCGCGCGGTGCGCTGCTGGTCTGCATCGCCAACGCGTTCGGCAACCCCGACCTGATGCCCAACCTGGCCGAGGCCGGGATCGACGCCGCGGCAATGGAGCTGCTGCCGCGGATTACCCGCGCGCAGGCGATGGACGTGTTGTCGAGCCAGGCCAATCTTGCCGGCTACCGCGCGGTGATCGAGGCGGCGGACAGCTTTCAGCGCGGATTTCCCATGATGATGACGGCGGCCGGCACAGTGCCGCCGGCCCGGGTGTTCGTCATTGGCGCCGGCGTTGCCGGACTGCAGGCGATCGCCACGGCTCGGCGGCTGGGCGCGATCGTGTCGGCGACCGATGTGCGTCCCGCGGCGAAGGAGGAAATCCGTTCGCTGGGGGCGAGCTTCGTCGGTGTCGAGGATGCCGAAACAGCGGCGCAGACCGGGGCCTATGCGCGCGAAATGAGTGACGCGTTCCGCCAGAAGCAGGCCGAGCTGATGGCGGCGACGGTGGCGAAGAACGATATCATCATCTGCACTGCGCTGGTGATGGGGCGGCGGGCGCCGGTCATCGTGACGGAAGCAATGGTGAACAGCATGCGCCCTGGCGGCGTGATCGTCGACCTTGCCGCGGATGCCGGCGGCAACTGCGCCGCCACGAAGCCGGGGGAGTGTGTTGTCACCCCGAACAACGTGACCGTCCTGGGCTTCCACAACTGGCCCGGCCGCATTCCGGTGGCGTCATCGTCGCTGTATGCGCGCAACCTGCTGACCTTCCTGACCACGTTCTGGGACAAGGAGGCGAAGGCGCCCAAGCTGCCGGACACGGACGAAATCGTCAAAGGCGTTATGCTGACGCGCGGCGGCAGCGTGGTGCACTCGAGCTTCCTGCCCTCGCAGGCCGCCTGACCCGCCGGAGGCTGAACCATGGACCCGAACCAACTGGCCGACGAGGCGGCGCGCCTCGCAACCCGGGCGCTGGACCTCGCCAACCATGCCAAGATGGTGACCGTGAGCGCGGCCACCGTGGCGGCGCCCGAGGTCAACCCGTTCGTCTTCCTGTTCGCCATTTTCCTGATGGCGTGCTTCGTCGGCTATTACGTGGTGTGGAACGTCACGCCCGCGCTGCATTCGCCGCTGATGGCGGTGACCAATGCGATTTCCTCGGTGATCATTGTCGGCGCGATGCTGGCGGCGGGGCTTGCGCTGTCGGGCTGGGCGATGGTGTTCGGCTTCCTGGCGGTGACGCTGGCGTCGGTGAACATCTTCGGCGGGTTCCTGGTGACGCAGCGCATGCTGTCGATGTTCAAGAGAAAGCAGTAAGGCCGCATCGATGTCCGCCAGCCTGACGTCCCTCGCCTATCTGGTCGCCGCCGTCCTGTTCATCCTGGCGCTGCGCGGCCTTTCGTCGCCGGTCACGTCGCAGCAGGGCAACCGCTACGGCATGATCGGCATGGCCGTCGCGATCGTGGCGACGCTTGCGCAGCATGGGATCAGCGGCGTCGGCTACCTGCTGATCTTTATCGGCATCGCGATCGGCGGTGCCATCGGCGCGGTGGTTGCGCGGCGGATCCAGATGACGGCGCTGCCGCAGCTGGTCGCGGCATTCCACTCGCTCGTCGGCCTGGCGGCGGTATTCGTCGCGGCGGCGGCGCTGAACGCGCCGGAGGCATTCCGCATCGGCGTGCCGGGCGCGATCCACACACAAAGCCTGGTCGAGATGTCGATCGGGCTGGCGATCGGCGCGATCACCTTCTCGGGCAGCCTGATTGCGTTTGCCAAGCTGCAGGCGATCATGAAGGGGACGCCGATCACCTTCACCGGACAGCACCAGCTGAACCTGGGGCTGGGCATCCTGCTGCTGATCCTGGTCATCATTTTCGTCGCCACGGGCGGCAACCAGTTCGTGTTCTGGATCACCGCGCTGCTGTCGTTCGCGCTGGGCTTCCTGATCATCATCCCGATCGGCGGCGCGGACATGCCGGTCGTGGTTTCGATGCTGAACAGCTACTCGGGCTGGGCCGCGGCGGGCATCGGCTTCACGATCCAGAACCTGGCGCTGATCATCACCGGTTCGCTGGTCGGCGCGTCGGGTGCGATCCTGTCCTACATCATGTGCAAGGGCATGAACCGCAGCATCATCAATGTGCTGCTGGGCGGGTTCGGGTCGGAGGCGGCGGCCGGCGGTCCGGGTGGTGCGGCGGCGGCCGACCGCACCGTGAAATCGGGCAATGCCGACGATGCTGCGTTCATCATGAAGAACGCGTCGAAGGTGATCATCGTGCCGGGCTACGGGATGGCCGTTGCCCAGGCGCAGCATGCCCTGCGCGAGATGGCGGATACGCTGAAGCGCGAGGGCGTGGAGGTGAAATACGCCATCCATCCGGTGGCCGGACGCATGCCGGGGCACATGAACGTGCTGCTAGCCGAGGCCAACGTGCCGTATGACGAGGTGTTCGAGCTGGAGGAGATCAACAACGAGTTCTCCACCGCTGATGTCGTCTATGTCATCGGGGCGAACGACGTGACGAACCCTGCGGCGAAGACGGACCGTACGTCGCCGATCTATGGGATGCCGATCCTGGATGTGGAGAAGGCCCGCACGGTGCTGTTCGTGAAGCGGTCGATGGCGTCGGGGTATGCTGGGGTGGAGAATGAGTTGTTCTTCCGGCCCAACACGATGATGCTGTTCGGTGACGCGAAGAAGATGACGGAGGAGATTGTTCAGGCGCTGGGGCGCTCATAACGCTCACTATTCGCCGAACGGCCCGGAACCGGCTATGGTGCGGGGGTGGCAGATTCCGATGACCTGTTCGGCGCCGCTGCACCGGCGCGCGCACCTGAGCCTGATGTCAACCGGCCGCTTGCGGACCGGCTGAGGCCGGCCAGCCTTGCCGAAGTTGTCGGGCAGGATCACCTGCTTGGATCTGACGGCGCCATTACCCGGATG
Source organism: Rhodopila sp. (assembly GCA_035640755.1). Lineage (GTDB taxonomy): Bacteria > Pseudomonadota > Alphaproteobacteria > Acetobacterales > Acetobacteraceae > Rhodopila. Next base: position 9,103 of record DASQVN010000061.1, on the reverse strand, counting down.
CTGCAGAGGGGCTCGCTGGCGTCATTGATCCTGTGGGGGCCGCCGGGGGTCGGCAAGACCACCATCGCGCGATTGCTGGCGGCTGAGTCGAAGCTGGCGTTTGTGCAGCTTTCGGCTGTGTTCTCGGGTGTTGCCGACCTCAAGCGAGCGTTCGACGAGGCGGCGAGGCGCCGCCGGGCGGGGCAGGGGACGTTGCTGTTCGTTGATGAAATCCACCGCTTCAACCGGGCGCAGCAGGACGGGTTCCTGCCGGTGGTGGAGAACGGGACGGTGACGCTGATCGGCGCCACGACGGAGAATCCTTCGTTCGCGCTGAACGGTGCGCTGCTGTCGCGCTGTCAGGTGATGGTGCTGCGTCGGCTCGACGATGAGGCCTTGGAGCGTCTGTTGGTCCGCGCCGAGGCGGAGATCGGGCGGACGCTGCCGCTGCAGCCCGAGGCCCGCGCCAGCCTGCGTGCGATGGCGGACGGCGACGGGCGGTATCTGCTGAACATGGCGGAGCAGATCGCGGCGCTGCCGCAGCAGACCGCGCCGATGACGACGGGGGCGCTGTCCGACCTGCTGTCGCGCCGAGCCGCGCTGTACGACAAGGATCGGGAGGAGCACTACAACCTGATCTCGGCCCTGCACAAGTCGCTGCGCGGGTCTGATCCCGATGCGGCGCTGTACTGGTTTGCGCGCATGCTGAACGGGGGCGAGGACCCGCGCTACATCGCGCGGCGGCTGGTTCGGTTCGCTGCCGAGGATATCGGCATGGCCGACCCGAACGCGCTGCAGATCGCGCTGGCGGGCTGGGAGACCTACGAGCGGCTTGGCACGCCGGAGGGCGAGCTGGCAGTTGCGCAAGTGATTGTCTACCTCGGCACGGCCCCGAAATCGAACGCCGTCTATACCGCGTACGGCGCGGCGCGGGCGGCGGCCAAGGCGACCGGCAGCCTGATGCCGCCGGCGCATATCCTGAACGCGCCGACCAAGCTGATGAAGCAATTGGGCTATGGCGCGGGCTATGAATATGACCATGGCGCGGAGGATTCGTTCTCTGGCCAGAACTACCTCCCCGACGGGATGGAGCGGGTGAATTTCTATCAGCCGCGCGATCGTGGGTTTGAGCGTGAGATCGGCAAGCGGCTGGAGTATTGGGCGCGGCTGCGGGCTGAGCGGAGGGAGACGTAGTGCGCTGCGGTTCCTGACGGCGTTGCCAGGAGGGGCTACAGTCTCGCCCCTCGTGGATGCCCGGGTGGTCCTCGGGTCGAGCCCGACGACGTGGCCCGACCATGACGGGGACGCAACGGCGATGTCGGCCGCGACACAGAGGCCAGAGCATGCGGCGGCCAGAGCATGCGGCGCCATCTAAGTGGCGGAGCATTACTCACATTTCAGAGAACCATATGGACGGATTGATCCTGGACGGCGCATGTTCCGGGCGCGTGTCAGCCGACAATGGCGCGCAATAGAACGGGCGCGCAATATCACGGGCACGTAATCTCACGACAGGGAACGTTCACAATGCTGCGGAACGCATTTATCCGGCGTCGTTCCTTCATGGCTTCGGCCGGCATGGCTGCGGCGGGTGCCGCCGTGGTTGGCCTGCCGCGTGGTCTGCAGGCGAAGATGCCCATGGGCGCCGGCCAGGCGCCATATTACTACCGCTTCAAGCTCGGCGATGCCGAATGCACGGTCGTATCCGACGGGCAGCTTCCGCTGGGCGACCCGAACCAGTCGTTCCTGAAGATCGACAAGGCGGAAATCAATCGCGAGTTGACTGCCAATTTTCTGCCGAGCAACAGTGCGGTGCTGGAGCAGAACGTGCTGGTGGTGAACTTCGGTGACCGCGTCGTCCTGTTCGATACCGGAATGGGGCAGGACAACCTGTTCGGCAGCAGTACCGGCAAGCTGCCAATGACGCTGCGCGAGGCGGGCATCGATCCGGCCGGCGTCGATGCAGTGGTCATGAGCCATGCGCATATCGACCATTGCGGCGGCGTCATCGGCGCCAACGGCAAGCGCAACTTCCCGAATGCGCAATATTTCATCGGCGAGGCCGATTTCGCCTACTGGACGGATGATGCGAAGATTCCGTCGAACTATCCGGCGCGGCCGCACTTTCTGAACCAGGCGCGGAACAACCTGCTGCCGGTGAAGAGCGACACGCACTTCTACAAGGACAACGAGCAGATCCTGCCCGGCGTCACCGCGCTGTCGGCCCCCGGTCATACGGTCAGCCACACGATCTTCATGATCGAATCGAACGGCAAGCAGCTGTGCTACATCGGCGACCTGGCGCACCATCCGGTGCTGCTGCTCGAGCACCCGCGGACGCAATTCGCCTATGACACGGACCCGGTGCAATCGGCCGACAGCCGGGTGCGCATGCTGACGATGCTGGCGAGCAACCGGATTCCGCTGCTGGCCTATCACTTTGCCTGGCCCGGCATCGGGCACGTCGCACAGCAGGGCGACGGCTTCCGCTACTTCCCGGTGCCGGTGCAGATGGAGACGGTCGGGGAAATCTGACGGTCGGGGAAATCTGAGGGGGATTTGATCGGCGGACAGCCACCTTGACCGGGAGGCTGCCCGTCGGCACATCCCTCGCATGTCCATCGAGGCTCGCATCGTCACGGATGACGAGGCGGATATCCGTCTCGACCGCTGGTTTCGCCGTCATTTTCCGGGGCTGCAGCAAAGCGCCATCCAGAAGCTGTGCCGCACCGGCCAGATCCGTGTCGACGGCCACCGCGCGGATACCGCCACGCGGCTTTCGCCGGGCCAGTCAATCCGTGTTCCGCCGATGCAGATCAAGACGGAACCTGCCCCGGTCGTCCACATCGACCCGAACGAGGCACGCGACCTGCAGAGGCGTGTCATCTACCGGGACGAACACATACTCGTCCTGAACAAGCCCTATGGGCTGCCGGTGCAGGGCGGGCCTGGCATCATCCGCCATCTGGACGGGCTGCTGGAGGCGCTGCGCTTCGGCTCGGAGCACCGGCCGCGCCTGGTGCACCGGCTGGACCGCGACACGACCGGCGTGCTGCTGCTGGCGCGCACGCCGGGAACCGCGGCGAAGCTCGCGTCCTTGTTTCGTGGCCGTGATGTCGAGAAGACGTACTGGGCCGTCGTTGCCGGGCGGCCGGTGCCGGTGGAGGGACGCATCGACCTGCCGCTGCGGCGGATCGGCGGCATGCGCGGCGAGCGCACCGCGCCGGCCGAACGGGACGATCCTAATGCCACGCGGGCGATTACCGACTACCGCACGCTCGACCATGCGGCGCGGAAGCTTGCGTGGCTGGAGCTGCAGCCGCTGACGGGGCGGACGCATCAGCTGCGCGTGCATTGCGTCGCCCTGCGCGCGCCCATCCTGGGCGATGCAAAATACGAGGAGCCTGACCAGAACCGCGCGTTTTCCGCGGTGGTGGAGGGGCTGTCGCGCGATCTTCACCTGCATGCCAGGCGCCTGGTGCTGCCGCATCCCGCGGGCGGGAGCCTGATGGTGGAAGCCGACCTGCCGCCCCATATGAAGGAGACATTCCGGACCCTGGGCTTCCACGCCCCCGCACCCAAACCGGCGGAGAGACGACGATGACCCCGACGACAGCAAAAACGGGGCGCCCGCTTCGCATCGCGCTGATCGCCCTGGTCGCGGTTATCGTCGTGATCATCGCTTCGGCCGGCATTTTCCTTGCGCAGTTCGATCCCAACAGCCTGAAGCCGCGCATCGAGGAAGCGGTGAAGCGCGCCACCGGGCGGGAGCTGGCGCTGAACGGGCCGATCGGGCTGAAGCTGTCATTGACCCCGACGATCGAGGTGCGGGATGCGGCGTTTGCCAACCCGCCCGGCTTCTCCCGCCCGCAGATGGCGACGCTGCAGTCGGTGGAACTGCGGCTTGCGCTGCTGCCGCTGCTGTCGCGCCAGATCCAGATCGCCAGCCTGGCGCTGAACCAGCCGGACATTCTGCTGGAGACGAACCCGGCGGGGCAGCCGAACTGGAAGCTGACGCCTGAGGTTTCGCCCGCGGCGCCGCCTGGGTCGCAGGCGCCGGCGTCGGCCCAGGCCCCGAGCAAGACGACGGTCAGCATCGAGAGCGTCAGCATCCGCGACGGCAGGATCGTCTACAGGGACGACCGGACGGGGCAGAGCACGACCCTCGGGCTGCCGATGTTCCAGGCACGAGCTGCGTCGCCGGACGCGCCGCTGCATGTCGAGTCGGACGCCAGCTACAACGGCAACCCGTTCCACGTCATTGCAGACACCGGCAGCCTGACGCGCCTGCAGGACCCGGCTGCAACGAGTCCCTGGCCGGTGAAGCTGATCCTGATAACCGGGGGGACGGCCGCGGGCGCGCGGTTGAGCGTCGAGGGATCGCTGACCCAGCCGATGGAAGGCAAGGGCTACACGCTTGCTATCGCGGGTGCGGTTCCCGATACCGCGGCCCTGGCGCCCTATCTGCCGGGGATCAAACCGCCGCAGGTGCATGATGTGGCATTCTCGGCGAAGCTTGCCGACAGCGGGGGCGCGATGCCGGCGATCTCGGCGCTGACGCTGCATGTGGGCGCGGCTGACCTTGGCACGCAGGCGCCCGGGCTGATGCTGGACAAGCTTGACATCAGTGCCGCCGACCTGAACCAGCCGGTGGCGCTGTCGGCCGCCGGCAAGCTGGGCGGCGAGCCGCTGGCGCTTGGCGGCACGCTGGGGCCGCTTGCCGACCTGGCGCCGGGGGCACATCCGGCGCCGTTTCCGATCGATGTCAATGTGCAGGCGGCGGGTGCGACCGCCGCGACGAAGGGAACGGTGGCGGACCTGCGCAACCTGGCGGGGGTGAACCTGGCGGTTGCCGCGCGGATTCCCGACCTCTCGGCGTTGTCGGGTCTGGCGCGCAACAAGCTGCCCGCGATCAGGACGATCGCCTTAGGCACGACACTGGCCGACGTGCCCGGCGGGCTGCGCCATGGCGCGACGCTGCACCAGATGGTGCTGACTACTGCGGACGGGGACATCTCGGGCGACATCACGCTGGGGCTTGGCGACCGTCCGGCGCTGACGGCGGCACTGAGATCCAACCGCATCGATGCCGATGCATTCCAGGCGGCCGTCGATCGGGCGAGGCCGCCGGCCGCCCCGGCTGCGCCGGAGAGCAAGCCATCGTCGCCGTCCAAGCCGAAGGGCGGCGGACGGCTGTTTTCCGACCAGCCGATTCCGTTCGACCTGCTGCGTTCGGCCGATGGCGACGTCAGCCTGCAGATCGCCGACCTGCACAGCGGCGGCGCCGAGTACCGGGCGCTGATCACGCATGCGGTGCTGAAGAACGGCGCGTTGTCGGTCGATCCGCTCGCCGGTGACCTGCCTGCGGGGCATATGCAGGCGACGTTCTCGGCCGATGCCTCCAAGCCTGCGCCGGCGGTGCACCTGACGGTGCATGCTCCCGGCCTGGCGCTGAAGACGATCCTGGAGCTGGCGCATGAGCCCTCGATCGCGCAGGGCAACCTGGAAGTCTATGCCGACCTGCGCGGCGCCGGGGACAGCCAGCACGCGATTGCCGCCTCGCTGGACGGGACGCTGGGCATCGCGCTGGCCGGCGGCACCATTGACAACCGGCTGCTGGGCAGTGTGCTCGGGCGGGTGATGGATTCGCTGAACGCGTTGGATCTCGTCGGCAAGGGCGGGGTGAGCGAGCTGCGCTGCTTCGCGCTGCACGCGACCGCGCAGAACGGGGTTGCGCATGTCAATCCGCTGGCGCTGAACTCGTCGCTGCTGACCATAGCCGGGAGCGGCGCGATCAACCTGGGTGCCGAGACGCTGGCTCTGGAGCTTCGGCCCCAGGGGCGGGTGGGTGGCACCGGCGTCGTCGTGCCCATGGTGGTCAGCGGTCCGATCCGGGAGCCCTCGGTGCAGGTCAACAAGATCGGTGCCGCCGAATCGAATGCCGGGACGGTGGCCGGGGCGGTGATCGGCAACGCCACGCCGTTGGGCATTGTCGGCGGGATGCTGGGCGCCGACAAGCTGCTGGAGGGCGGCTCGGGCGATATGTGCCCTGCCGCCCTGGCTGCAGCGCGCGGCCGGGGCGCGCCTGCGGCGCCCGCAGCCACCGCGAAGCCGGCGAAGCCGAACGAGCCGCCGCCCAACCCCGGCGCGGTGCTACGCAACCTGTTTCGATGAGATTGGCCGATTGAAACGCTTCTGGGACAACGCCTCCGTTCGCCGGACTGATGCCGGCCACGAAATCCTGCTGGACGGCCGCCCGATGCGGCTGCCCGGCGGCACGCCGCTGCTGGTGCGCCCGCCCCGGCTGGCTGACGCCATCGCGCAGGAATGGCAGGCGGCGGGCAGCGCCAAGGGTGGCGAGATGTCGTTCGCCGACACGCCGCTGACCCGCCTGGCCGGCACGGCGCAGGAGCGCATTGCCCCCGATCCGGCCCCGACCGCCGATGCGATCGCGCGGTACGGCGAGACCGATCTGCTGTGTTACCGCGCCGACTCACCGCGGGAGCTGGTGCAGCGGCAGACCCAGGGCTGGCAGCCCTGGCTCGACTGGGTGGCGCTGACCTATGACGCGCCGCTGCGCGTCACCTCCGGCATCGGGCCCATCCGGCAGCATCACGACAGCATCTCGGCGCTCCGCCGAGTGGTTGGGGAGATGGACAGCGACGTTCTGGCGGCGCTGGGGATTGCGGTGCCGGCGCTGGGCAGCCTGGTGCTGGGCCTGGCACTGGCGGCTGGGGTGCTGGATGCTGAGACGGCATTTGCCCTGAGCGCGCTTGATGAGTTGTTTCAGGCAGAGCAATGGGGTGAAGATGCCGAGGCTGTGGCCCGCCGCGCCAGCTCGGCCGCCGATGTCGCCTTGGCGGCGCGCTATATCGACCTGACCAGGGGGGATCGGTGATCGCAAAAAGACTTGTGATAGCAGGGCGGGTGCAGGGCGTTGGCTATCGCGCCTGGATGGTGGAGAAGGCCCGCTCACTCGGCGTCATCGGCTGGGTGCGCAACACGGCGGACGGTACGGTGGAGGCGGTGGTGGCTGGCGAGGATGCCGCTGTCGAGGAGATTGCCCGTCTGTGCCGCCGCGGGCCCAGGCTGGCCGAGGTGGTGTCGATCACCGAGGACCTGGTGGAGCCGCCGGAGCAGGCGGGGTTTTATCAGACAGGGTAAGTGGGTGTTGTGCTGTCCGGGTGGGGCGCTGTTTGCGGCACGCACGCGGGGCAGAACGGGCACGGGGCAGATGGCCGGGTCGAGCCCGGCCGTTGCGGTTTCCGGCTACCTTGCGGCGGCGCGCGACGTTGGTTCCTTGCTGGGCAGCCACGCGTCGGTCCAGCCGGTGCCGCCGGCGCGGGGGTCGGTTGTCTGCACCTGGACCATGCCGGGGCCCTCGCGCTGCAGGATCGAGATACCGGTAGGCGTACGGATGATCTGACAATCGACCGGTCCGGTCACGTCCTCTCCGGCCCGGCGCGCGGCGAGGCGCCGTAGATCGTCGGCGGAACGGCAGAACACCGCGCCGGGATCGAGGCGCGGCCAGACGACCGGCGGGGCCTTCACGTCCGGGGCGCCCGCCTTGGGTTTCTTCACCAGCAGGCCAGGGGCATCGAGGAGCACGTTGCTGGGCAGATTGGACGGTTGCGCCCGGGCGAGAGCGGCGGACAGGAGGCAGAATGCCGCAGCCGCAATGGCTGCAAGTGGCCGGGACGTGCCGTGGCGAGGCATCACGCCGCCCTCCTGACCTGTGCCGCCGGATGGCTGGCCGGCAGCCGCGCTTGGCCAGGGCCGAAGAATTTTTCGCGCAACGTGCCGGGGGCGTAGTCGCGCTTGAACGCTCCACGCTCCTGCAGGATCGGCACCACGAGGTCGGCCATATCGGCGAAGGTGCCGGGTGTCAGCGCGTAGGCCAGGTTGAAGCCATCCACGTCGGTATCCTCTACCCAGGATTGCAGCTCTCCGGCCACTTCCTCGGCGGAGCCGATCACCACGGGTCCGCGGCCGCCGATGGCGGCGTGCCGGGCGATTTCGCGGACCGTCCAGGTGCGGTTGGGGTCGGCCGTGGTGAAGGCCTCCAGGGCCGAAGTCTGCGCATTGGCGCGGTCGTCGAACCGGACCACCTGATCGGGGTCCATGGCGCCGAAGTCGAGACCTGTCCAGCCGGACATCAGGGCCAGCGCGCCCTCCTCGGACACGTGGTTCAGGTAGTCGTGGTGTTTGTCGCGGGCCTTTTCCGGGGTGGTGTCGGTGATCACGGTCATCATCGTGAAGATGACCAGGTCGCGCGGGCTGCGGCCGATGGCGGCGGCGCGGCTGCGCAGGTCGGCGACGATGTTGCCGATGACCTTCTTCGAGGGGCCGTTGATGAACACGCACTCGGCGTGCCTGGCGGCGAAGTCCCGCCCGCGGTTCGACGCGCCGGCCTGGAACAGCACCGGCGTGCGCTGCGGCGAGGGCTCGCAGAGGTGGATCGCGTCGAAGCGGAAATGCGGCCCTTCATGCACGATGCGGTGGATCTTGCCGGCATCGGCGAAGCGGCGGGCCTGGCGGTCGCGCAGCACCGCGCCATCCTCCCAGCTTGCTTCCCACAGCTTGTAGACCGCCTGCATGTAGTCCTCGGCGACATCGTAGCGGTCGTCGTGCGCGACCTGCTTCGGCATTCCCATGCCGCGGGCGGCGCTGTCGAGATAGCCGGTGACGATGTTCCAGCCGATCCGCCCCCTGGTCAGATGATCCAGCGTGCTCATGCGCCGAGCGAAGGGGTAGGGGAGTTCGTAGGAGAGAGCGCAGGTGACGCCGAAGCCGAGGTGTTCGGTCACCAGGGCCATGGCGGGGATCGTCAGCAGCGGATCGTTCACCGGCACCTGGACGGCGTTTTCCAGAGCGGTCTGCGGCCCGCCCTTGTAGACGTCGTAGATGCCCAGCACGTCGGCGAGGAACAGCGCGTCGAACTTGCCACGCTCCAGGATGCGGGCGAGGCTGGTCCAGTATTCCAGCGTGTTGTAGCTGTCGGCGCGGTCGTCGGGGTGGGTCCACAGGCCGGGCGACTGGTGCCCGATGCAGTTCATATCGAAGGCGTTCAGGCGGATCTGGCGGGGCATCAGCTGGTCTTGCGAAGCGGGAACTGCATGCCGAT
>DASQVN010000060.1:0-2431 GCA_035640755.1 Rhodopila sp. | reverse complement strand
GCCGTCCAGGCTGTCGTCGCCGGTCGGCACCACCTCGGTGCGGTAGGGGAGCTGTGCCGTGTCGGCGCTTGGCGCCGCCTCCGGCGCCCCGGCGGGGGCGGCGGGCGGCGGTGCGTCCTGGCTGCTGGCGCGCGGTGCCGCCGCCGCCAGCAGCAGCATCGGCAGGAGGCAGCGGTTGAGCGGCAGGGTCAAGGCAGGGCTGACAACCGGTTCACGCGCGAGAGGTTTCGGCGGGGGCTGGCGGCGGCGCCGCGCCGGTGCCACTTCCGTGGAGATGGAGAGCGACCTCGCCGAGACCCTGACCGCGTGGCGGCGCCACCTGCATGCGCATCCCTCCCTGACCCTGCAGGAGGGTCCGACGGCAGCCTATGTCGCCGCAAGGCTGCGCGAGATGGGCGTCGAGGTGGCCGAGGGGGTGGGTGGCCACGGGGTGGTCGGCACGCTGCGGCGCGCGGGCGCCGCCGGCAACCGCGCGGTCGGGCTGCGCGCCGACATGGACGCGCTGCCGATCGAGGAGCGCAACCCGGAACTGCCGCACCGCTCCGCCATTCCCGGCGTGATGCATGCCTGCGGGCATGACGGGCACACCGCCGCGCTTCTCGGCGCCGCCGCGCTTCTGGCGCGCGACCCGGAGTGGAGCGGCACGGTGCGGCTGGTCTTCCAGCCGGCCGAGGAGGGCGGTGGCGGTGCCCGCTCCATGCTCGCCGACGGGCTGCTGCAGCGCTTCCCGATGGAGCGCATCTTCGGCTGGCACAACTGGCCGGGGCTCGCGGCGGGGACGATCGCGGTGCATGACAGCGCGGTGATGGCGGCCGGCGCGCGCTTCGAGATCGGCTTCGAGGGCCATGCCGGCCACGCCGCCCTGCCGCACCTGACGCGCGACCCGATGCTCGGCCTCGGCCACTGCATCGTGGCGCTGCAGAGCGTGGTGGCGCGCACGCTCGACCCGCTGGATCCCGGCGTGCTCAGCGTGACCATGGCGGAGGCGGGCGAGGCGCAGAACCAGGTGCCGCGCACCGCGACGCTGCGCGGGACGATGCGCTTCCTGCGGCCGGCAACCGGCGCGGCGATGGAGGGGGCGTTGCGCCGCATCGCCCGCGGTATCGCCGAGGTCTTCAACCTGCACGAGACGGTCGCGATGCGCCCCGGCGTTCCCGTGACGGTGAACCACCCGGCGGAGCGCGAGCTGGCGGCGGGGGCGGCGGCTTCGGTCACCGCGCTGCGGCGCGACCTGCCGCCGGCGATGACCGGCGAGGACTTCGCCTGGTACCTGCAGGAGGTGCCGGGCGCCTTCGTCTGGATCGGCAACGGCCCGGCGGCAGGCGGGCGGGAGCTGCACAGCCCGGATTACGATTTCAACGACGCCATCCTTCCGGTGGCGAGCCGGTGGCTGGCGGAGGTGGCGAAGCGGTCGCTGGCGGGCAACTAGGAGCTGCGCAATACCGGCAGGGTTCTAGTCTCGCGTTCTTTGCTGGCCGGCACGGCCCGTATGCCGCTAGTGTGGGCCAGACATCGAGGCATTGGCGGCATGGACGGTTCAGTGGCGGGGCCGGGGGGGGCTCCCCGAACTCTTTTGCTCGTGCCTTGAACCGGGTAAATGCTCTCGGCCCGCGCGTGGTCGGGACAGAAATAAGTGGTATTGGTACGGATTTTGAGATCGTTCCAGGAGTCAACCGGAGCCGTCTGACCGAACTGGGCATCCAGCTGCAGGGCCGGCACGATTGTCTCTTCCTGTTGCAGCCGCAGGGCCAGCGCTACGGCCGGTGCCAAGTCATCAACTCCGGCGAGCAGGCTCTTGTGGTGCTCGGCCCGCCGCACCCCGAAGGCACCAATATGCGGATCCGCCTGGCTGGCAATCATTGTGCCTTCGTAGCGCTTGACCTGTCGAAGCAGCAGTGCAATCTGCCAAATGTCTATCTTCGATCCGACGATCAGCTTTTCTATTTTGGACGTGGCGCCACGTCGGTCGGTAGCTCAGTCGAAATAGAAGGTGAGTTGCGGACAGTCGCGATCGGCGACGACTGCATGCTGTCCAGCGGAATATGGATCCGCAACTATGACATGCACACGATCTTCAGTCTCGATGATAGCTCGATCATCAATGCCGAGCCTGTCGACACGATCATCGAGCGCCATGTCTGGCTTGGTCAGGACGTGCTCCTCCTGAGCACAACCCGTATCGGCTTCGGCAGCGTCGTCGGGGCGCGCTCCGTCCTGCGCGGCGAGGCGCCGCCGCGCGCCCTTCTGGTCGGCACGCCTGCACGGGTCGTGCGCACCAACATCGGATGGAGTCGGCCGGCCAGGGCCGTCACGCGGGCTGACCGGCAGATCTACGCCACTCTTTCGAGCATCGACCTGCCCGCTTGATACCCGCGGCACGGCATGCACGCTGGGATGCGACATGCCGAGCCTCCTCCCCGCCGGGCCCACC
>DASQVN010000059.1:0-2756 GCA_035640755.1 Rhodopila sp. | reverse complement strand
ACGGTCACGCGCGACCGCAACACCGGAGCCTGCCGATGCCGCACGCCACCACCGACGATGGTGTCCGCCTATACTATGAAGAGACCGGCGCGGGCACACCGCTGATCTTCGTGCATGAATTCGCCGGCGACCATCGCGCGTGGGAGGCGCAGATGCGGCATTTCGGCCGCCGCTACCGCGCCATCACCTATGCGGCGCGGGGCTATCCGCCGTCGGACATTCCCGAGGACCCGGCGCGCTATTCCCAGGCGCGTGCCGCCGACGACATCGCCGCGGTGCTGACGCATCTGGGGATCGGCAAGGCGCATGTCGTCGGGCTTTCGATGGGCGGGTTCGCGACTCTGCATTTCGGCTTCCGCCATCCCGGGCGCGCGCTGTCACTGACGGTTGCGGGCTGCGGCTATGGCGCTGAGAGGGACCAGCGCGAGAAGTTCCGCGCCGAGGTGGATGCCGTGGCGGCATTCCTGGACGAGCAGGGGATCGAGGCGTTCGCCGCGAAATACGCCTATGGCCCCACCCGCGTGCAGTTCGAGAACAAGGACCCGCGCGGCTTCGCCGAATTCAAGCGGCAGCTTGCGGAACATTCCGCGCTCGGGTCACGCAACACCCAGTTGGGCGTGCAGAAGGAGCGGCCGTCGCTGTATGACCTGGTCGAACCGATGAGGGCGCTGAGCATTCCGACGCTGGTGCTGACCGGGGATGAGGACTGGCCCTGCCTGCAGCCGGGGCTGCTGATGAAACAGACGATCCCGACGGCAGCGCTGGCGGTGATGCCGAACTGCGGGCACACCATCAACCTGGAGGACCCGGACGAGTTCAACCGGATCGTCGGGGGCTTCCTTGCCCAGGTTGATGCGGGGCGCTGGCCGGTGCGCGACCCGCGGGCGATGGCCGCCTCGATTACCGGGATGAAGTAGCGCGGGCGTGGGGGTGGTTCGTTGCGATTGCGGAGGTCGTGGATGGTGGCTGTTCAGCCATCGGAACGGGAGTGGTCAGGGGGGCGGCCCCAGCAGACGAAGTGGGGGTTGTCCCAGCCGGGCTTACCGTAGCGGAGAGGGTGGCCATCGAGCGTGGTGACGGCGCCGCCCGCGGCCTCCAGCACTGCCTGGGGGGCGCAGGTATCCCACTCCATGGTGCGGCCGAAGCGCGGATAGACATCCGCCTGACCTTCCGCGACGCGGCAGAATTTCAGGCTGGAGCCGAAATTGACGAGGCCGGCAAGCCTGCGCCCGGCAAGAAAGGCATCGAGGCGGGCGGTGTCGCCATGGTGGCGGCTGGCGACGACGGTGAGGCCCTGGGGCGGCACCGGGCGCGTCGCGATGGGGAGGCGCTGTCTTTCCTGCTGGCGCCAGGCGCCTTGGCCGACGATGCCGCTGTAGATCACACCGGTGGCCGGGACGCCGACGACGCCCAGCACCGGGCGGCCGTCGCGGACCAGGCCGATATTGACCGCGAAATCGTCGCCGCCAGCCGAGAACTCACGCGTGCCGTCGAGTGGATCGACCAGCCAGAATTCGGGGGCGGCCGCGGTGACGACACCGGCGGCCACTTCCTCCTCGGCCGCCACGATGCAGCCGGGCAGGGCGGCGCGCAGGCCGGCCAGGATGATCGTTTCGGCAGCGTGATCGGCCTCGGTGACGGTGGAATCATCCGCCTTGCGTGTGATGGCGAAGCCGCGGGCGCGGATGGCGCGGATCTCGGCCCCGGCCTGGGCGGCGAGGTCGGCGGCAAGGTCGAGCAGGCGCGTGTCGTTCGTCATGTGGTTCCTTGGGCGTCAGTGACTGGGGGCGTCAGTGACTTGGGCGTCAGTGACTGGCCGGCGTGCCGCGGCCAGCAGCAGGTCGGCGGTTTCATGCACGAGGGCGGGTTCCAGAAAGCGCAGGCAGGCCAGCGCGCGCGGGCAATCCTCGGCTTTGGCCAGATAGCACGGGCTGCAGCTCATGTTGCGGCGGAGGGCGACGGCGTGTGGGCCGAGGGGTCCCCACTCCACGGGGTCGACGACGCCGGAATGGATCCCGATGGTGGGGATGCCGATGGCGGCGGCGATGTGCTTCGGGCCGCTGTCGTTGCCGATATAGAGCGCGCAGTGCTTCAGCAGGCGCGGCAGATCGCCGAGCGGGGTCTTGCCGGCCATGCTGGCGATATGTTGCGGGTGGAGGACGTTCTGCCTCAGGCTGTCGGCCACCGCGACCTCATCGGGGCCGCCGACCAGCAGGATGTTGACGCCGTTGCGTTCGATCAACAGGTCGATCAGCGCGGAGAAATGCTCCTCGGGCCACTGCTTGGTGATGTTGCCCGCGCCGGGGTGCACGGCGACGACGGGCCTGGCGAACAGGGCCTGCACCTCCGCGGGCAGTTCATCAAGCGGGAGGGGCGCGGGACCGGGGCGCATGATGTCGCGGTCGGTCTCGGTGGCGCGTTCGACGGCCCGGACCAGCGCGAGCAGGTCATCGACGATGTGGTTGCGCTTGCGCTGCAGGGTGCGGTCGCCGTCCCAGTCCAGCGCGACGTCGAGATTGGGATACTGGCCGAGGTGGTCGAACCCGGCGAGGAAGCGGGCGCCGGTATATTTCAGCACATCGCGGGTCGAGGGATGCTTGCGCAGATCGATCGCGAGATCGAAACGATAAGGCCGGAGCTGTTCGCGCAGGGCCGCATAGTCTTCCATGGTGAGTTCACGCTCGCCAAGCTGGGACCGGGCGTGGAAGAAGTCAAAGGTGATCAGCTCATCGATGTCGGGCTCGAGCGCGACGAAG
>DASQVN010000058.1:0-4298 GCA_035640755.1 Rhodopila sp. | reverse complement strand
CCGGGTGCCCGGGTGCTGATCCCCTCCGCCAGCTTAGGCGGTACGATAAGCGCCGATGCGTCGACCGGGGCGCTCGAGTCCTCGATCGCGCAGGTGCGCCGGTTCTACCCGAAAGCGGAGGTCGTCGAGCAGTCCGCGGCGACGCTGGTCAAGCGGGGCGCGCTGCAGTCGGGCCGCTCCGCCGTGCTGACGTACCGAGAGCTGAACCACGGGCAGGAGCGGCCGATGAAGCTCGAGATCTATAGCTTCTGCTGCGCCGGCGGACGGTGGAACTACGAGTATCGGTTCCGCTATCCCGACGGTGTCCAGGACCCGGCGGCGATTGCCGCCTTCCTGCGCGAGTCCTCTTGGACGGCTGCACGATGACCGTTCGTTGTCGCTTTCCGCTGCCACGCCGTATTGGGTGGCAGCACGCGCGGCGGCAGGCTATAGGTCTGCGCGACCAAGGCCAGACAGGGAACCAGCCGAACGGCCAATTTCAGCCACGCCCGACCGGTGTCTCACGCGGTCCTGCGATGCCAAGTCCCACCCCGCCGGTTTCCGACCGGCTAGATGACAGAGCCCAAAACGACATGCAGCACTCAAAGCGGGCCGATCGGCGACAGGCCGGGTTCACGTTGCTCGAAATCCTCGTTGTGGTGGCGATCCTCGGCCTGCTGATCGGGCTGGTGGCGCCGGCTGCATTGCGCCAGCTCAGCGGCGCGCGGACCTCGGTGGCCAAGCAGTCGATCGAGCGGCTCTCCTCCGTGCTCGACCTCTACAAGCTCGATGTCGGCTCCTACCCCGCGAGCGAGCCGGGCCTGGGGGCGCTCGGCACGCGGCCGGGCAACGCGCCGGGCTGGAACGGGCCCTACCTGAAGGGCGAAACGCAGCCGCTCGACCCTTGGAACCACCCCTATGTCTACCGCAGCCCGAGCACACGGCCGGGGCGCGAGTTCGACCTGTGCTCGCGTGGCCAGAGCGGGACGGCGACGGACGAGCAGAGCGGCATGATCTGCAACTGAGGACGCGCACAGGGTTCGTCTGATGCATCCTCGGGGACGCATCGCTGATCATTGAAGCTTCATCAAACCTCCGCTTTCACAACCGCCCGTAAATGCGATGCAGCGTCGATCAGTGGTGAAAGGGATCACGCTTCATGCATATTAGACTTTCAGCGGCAGCAGCCGCCCTCCTGATTTCGCTCGGCACGGCGTCGGCCGCACCCACGCTTTGGGCCGTCGACGCGACTGCGACCGGGCCAGGGGTCAGCAACCCCGCGGTCGCGGAACAGTTTGGATTTGACGGGACCTTGTTGCGGCAGGTGACCCTCGGCGCAGGCTTCAATCCGAACGGCATCGCCATCATCGGCCACACGGCTTACGTGTCGTCGTCGACCGACGGCGTGATCCGTACCTTCAATACCGAGACCGGCCTGCTCGGTGGGACCATCAATACGGGCCTGAGCGCGCTCGGCCCGCTGGGTATGGACGGGCGGGGCTTGTGGGCCGCCGACTGGACCGGGAGCAACAAGGCCTACCGCTTCAACCTCAATGGCTCACTCGACCGTCAGATCACGCTCGGCCTCTGCAGCAGCTTCTGCAACGGGTTCGACGTGAGTGGGAGCGCGATCATCTCCAACCGCGGCCAGAACGTCGGCCCTTACGATATCTATCTCGCCGACGGCACGGTGCTGGCTCCGGGTTACCTCTCGGTCGGCGACAACGGCGCCGCCGCGTACTACAACGGCGAAGTGCTCGCGGCGATCTCGGGCGGGAACGGCGCCTATACGGACGTGGTCGGCATTCCGGTGCCGTTCGGCGGCACGCCGATCGACACGGGCTTCGGCAACCAGCGTTTCATCAACGACCTGGCCGTTGACCTGGCGGTGGTTCCCGAGCCGGGAACGATGGCGCTGCTGCTGACCGGTCTCGGCCTCATCGCGATCCGGCGCCGTCCGGCTTAACCCTAAACGTGAAAGCGGCGCCCGCATCGGCGGGCGCCGCCGCTACCGCACGGCTTCGGCCGGACTGCCTGCCTAGGCCGTCCGGCCGAACCCTGCTCTGAACTCTTGCAGGCGCGCTGCTGCCGACCGTCAATCGGCCTCCGTACCGTGCAGGTCAGCCCCGAAACTGGCCAGCTTGGGCTCGGCCACCCAGAACAGCCGATACAACATTCCCGCGGCGACCCCGCCGACGAGTTGCGCTACAATATACACCAGGACGCCGTCATACATGCTCCGGGCGACATCCGGACCAATCGTACGCGCCGGATTCAGGCTACCGCCTGTGAGCGCACCGAAGAAGAAAATGCAGATCGCGAGCGTCATGCCGATCGCGAGTGGCGCCAGTGGCACGGCGGCGCCCTTGCGAACCGCAGTCAGCAGAACGACGGTCACAAGGAAGAAGGTTCCGATAGCCTCGAGCACGAACGCCCCGCCGTACGTGATACGCTGCAGATCGACAGTCGTGGCGCCGAGCCCGTTCGCCGGACCGCCAAAGATGGCCAACAACAAGAAGCTCGCGGCGACTGCTCCGGCAAGCTGCGCAACGATGTAAGGCACGACGTTACGATACGGGAACTCACCTGCCGCAGTAAGGCCGACCGTGACCGCTGGATTGACGTGGGCGCCGCTGATGCCCCCAAACGCCGCGGCGAAGGCCATGAGGGTAAGGCCATGGGCGAACGCAATGGCCGGAACGTGCGGACCGAGTGCGGTCGCTGTGCCCGCGCCAACGAAAACCAGGGCAAAGGTGCCGATGAATTCCGCCAGGACCGGCTTAACCGAGACTGTCATGAGTGCTCTCCTTTAGAAAGTTACGCCACGCCAGCGGGTTCGGTCATTGCTGCAACCGTACGACTGGCGGGGTGGCATGCGCATTTTGGCGCGCACCAGATCGCCGCCCTGGTGGCGAGGGAAAACCTCGCTACCAGGGCGGCTTGATCAGAGCATTAGTCGGCGGCCGACCGAGTGCCGGTCAGTGCCGCAATGGCGTTGCGAACGCCGGCGCCATACTCGCGGTGCACCTGGTCGAACAGCCTGCATTGCCGTTCCACGATCGCTTTCGGTACCCCGCTCATCGCTGCGGCGATGTTGGAGAATAGCCGCTGCCGCTGGCCGCGATCGAACAGCAGGAACAGCGCACGCGGCTGAGCGAAGTCGTCGTTGCCCTCGCGGTGGTTCCAGCGAGCCGCATCGCCCAAAATGCGCAGGGGTGGCTCCGCGACCGACGGGTCCTGCACCGGGCCATTGAAGCTATTCGGCTCGTAGTAGGCATCCGGGTCGCCGCTGTCGTTCCTGAAGAACCGCATCGCGCCATCCTTGTTGTAGTTGTGAACCGGGCAGCGTGGCGCATTGACCGGCAGCGCCTCGTAATGCGTTCCGAGACGGTAACGGTGTGCATCCGCGTAGGAGAAGATCCGCGCCTGCAGCATCTTGTCCGGCGATGCCCCGATCCCGGGCACGAAGTTCGACGGGCTGAACGCCACTTGCTCGATCTCGGTGAAGTAGTTGTCCGGATTGCGGTTCAGTTCCAGGATCCCGACATCGATCGGCGGATAGTCGGCGTGGGGCCAGATTTTGGTCAGGTCGAACGGATTGTACGGCGTCCGCTCCGCATCCGCCTCCGGCATGATCTGAACCTGCATCTTCCAGCGCGGGAATTCGCCGCGTTCGATGGTGCCGAACAGCGCCTCCTGGTAGCTTTCGCGCGACCGGCCGATCACGTCGTTGGCCTCCGCATTGGTGTAGTACCGGTGGCCCTGCATGGTCTTGAAGTGGAACTTGACCCAGAAGCGCTCGCCGGCATCGTTCCACAGCGAATAGGTGTGGCTGCCGTAGCCGTTCATGAACATCGGCGCCACGGGCAGGCCGCGATCGGACATGAGGATCGTGACCTGGTGCAGGCTCTCCGGGCTCAGCGACCAGAAGTCCCACATTGCCGTCGGGCTGCGTAGGTTGGTCTTCGGATGGCGTTTCTGCGTGTGGATGAAGTCCGGGAACTTCAGCGGGTCCCGCACGAAGAAGACCGGCGTATTATTGCCGACGAGGTCCCAGTTGCCGTCCTCGGTGTAGAACTTCATCGCGAAGCCGCGGACGTCGCGCTCCGCGTCCGCCGCCCCGAGCTCGCCCGCAACGGTCGAGAAGCGGATGATCATATCCGTCCGCTTGCCGGGCTGCAGGACCTTCGCGCGGGTGTATTTCGAGATGTCGCCGGTGATGGTCAGGGCGCCGTGCGCTCCCCAACCCTTTGCATGCACGACCCGCTCCGGAATGCGCTCGCGGTTCTGATGCGCGAGCTTCTCGATCAATTGCCAGT
>DASQVN010000057.1:0-3208 GCA_035640755.1 Rhodopila sp. | reverse complement strand
CGGCCGGCGGGTCAACCTCAGCGGATCGCGCTATAGCCTCTGGCGGACTCCGGCGCAACCCCGAAGGCGTGCCGGGCCACGGACAAACGAAGAACGGATCACTTTTTTGCCGGGCGATGCCCAGGCGCGGACCCAGCCGGTCCGACCAGTCGATCCGAATACCGCTGCGGGCGCCCTGGTATTTTGGTTGCAAACAGGACTGAACCATCGCTCTGCCGTCGCGCCCGCCGCAGTCACATTGTCTTCAAGCACCGGCTGTTGGGTCTGAGCCATCTTGTATGGCGATACTGCATCGGCAATTGTCGTTAGGAAAATCATAACGAAAGCTGATCAAGGCCGACGACGATGCAGATCAATATCAACTTCGACAGTGCTTTCGCCTCTGCGCCGCCGGGCTTCGAAAAGGCCATCCTTACAGCGGCCGGCATCATCGGATTCGTAATAAAAAATCCCGTTACTGTGACAATAAATGTTGGCTACGGGAACTATAACGGTACCCCGATCACCGGGAACCTGCTGGGGGAGGCTGCACCGACCGGCATCGGGGTTACCTACAGCCAGCTCGTCGGCGACCTGAAAGCCGTCGCGACGTCGGCCACCGACGACACCTTCCTGAGCGACCTGCCCGCCGCCGACCCGGCCCAGGGCGCCACCTACTTCCTGAGCGCGGCGCAGGAGAAGGCGTTCGGGCTGCTTGGCGCCAATTCGTCCGAGGTTGACGGCTATGCCGGGTTCTCCAACACCGCGGCCTTCGATTATGACCCGAGCGACGGCATCGCCGCCGGCGAATACGACATGGTCGGCGTCGCGCTGCATGAGCTGACCCACGTGCTGGGACGCTATGTGCCGGCGAACTTCATCACCGCGATGGACCTGATGAGCTACAACGCCAGCGGGAAGATCGACACGGTGAACAACGACCCGCACTACCTCTCGCTGGACGGCGGCAGGACGAACCTCGCCAACTTCGACGTCACCTCCGACCAGGCGGATTTCGCCGTGGGCGGCCCGGTCGATCCGTTCAACGCGTTCCTGAGCCCGGGCACGACGTACGGTTGGACCGCGCTCGATACCCAGATCCTGGACGCGTTGGGCTACAATGTCGGCGCGGCCGGCGTGGCGCCGCCGCCCGGCGTGACAGGCGGGCCGCCCAACAACTTCCTGGTGCAGGACCAGTCGAACGGCGGCACCTGGCAGGCGGCGGGTGAGGCCTATGCCGGCCCGGTGGCGGGACTGACCACCGAAATCATCATCTCGACGGCCGACAACGTCAACGTCAACGCTGAAATCCCCAACGTCTTCATCCATACCGGGTCGGGCATGGACGGCATCTCGGTCACGTCGGGCAACAACGTGATCGACGGATCTACCAACTCCAACTTCATGGTCGGCGGCAGCGGCCACGACACGTTCTTCATGGATGACCGGGCGCCGACCCAGCCGATCTTCTCGACCATCAAGAACTTCCACTCGGGCGACGATGCGACGGTCTGGGGCGTGACCCAGCAGGACTTCACCATGACCGTGCTGGACGACCAGGGCGCCGTGGGCGCCAAGGGCGTGGACCTGATCTTCAGCGCGCCCGGCCACATCGATGTCAGCTTCGTGCTGACAGGCTACACCAGCGCGGACCTGCACAACGGCCGGCTGGCCCTGACCTATGGCCGGACCGAAGACCTCCCCAACCTGCCGGGGAGCCTGTATCTCAACGTGCATGCCACGTAGGCGGGCACGAACGGCGGCTTGAGACGCCGGGCGGTTCGGATCAGAGTCCAGGGCCGGGAGGGAACCGCCATGTCCGACATCCGCAGCATCCTGCGCAACCATATGAAGGAGAAGCTGGCGCGCGGCGATGTCGTCGCATCCATGACCGTGCGGCTGTGCCGCTCGATCGAGATCGCGCAGATCGCCGCAGCCGCCGGGTTCGATACGCTGTACGTGGATCTCGAGCACAATACGCTGTCGATCGACACATGCTGCCAGATCTGCATCGCCGCACAACAGATCGGCATCACGCCGCTGGTGCGGGTGCCCGCCAACACCGCCGACTACATCTGCCGCGTGCTGGACGGCGGCGCCATGGGCGTGATCACGCCGCATGTCCGCTCCGCCGCCGAAGCGCGCGCCATCGTCGAGCTGGTGAAATTCCCCCCGCTTGGCCAGCGCTCGGCCGGCGGCGCGCTGTCGCACTACCAGTACCGCAGCTTCCCACCGGCAGAGACGAACGCCGCGATGAATGACGCGACCTCGCTGGTGGTGATGCTGGAAACGGTGGCGGCGCTGGAGAATGTCGAGGACATCATCGCCACCGAGGGCGTCGACATGCTGCTGGTCGGCAGCAGCGATCTGTGTGCCGAGATGGGCATCACCGGGCAGTTCGACCATCCGCGCCTGGCCGCGGCGTTCGAACGCGCGATCGCCGCGGCGCGGATGGTGGGAAAGCATGTCGGGATCGGCGGGCTGGCGGCGCGCGATGACCTGATGGCGAAGTTCGTGCGGATGGGCGCGCGATACGTCTCCACCGGGACGGACCTGGCGTTCCTGATTGGGGCCTGCGCGCAGCGGGCGCGCTTCGTCGGCGAGCTTTCCATTTCACGAATGTAACTATTATGCGTGAACGCAACCCCGGGCCTGCGGCCTGTCGATTGCAGGCCCGGAGTTGACGTCGCCGGCAGGGATTGATGCCGCCGCACCAACCCCGTGGGCCGCCGGATTATTGAACCATCAGGACGGAATGGTCATGGACGGGTTTACCGCGCTGCCATCCGTCGGGCAGACCGGCGCCGAGGTCCTCCTCATCCAGCGTCAGCATGGCGAGCAGCGGCACGGCGGCGTCGAGTGCCGCGAGTTCCGCCCGTTCGGCCGTTGGTTCGGTTCCGTACCAATCGTCCTGGCCGCGCCAGACGCCATGCATCGGCCAGATCGTCCAGTCCCAGTGATCGCGCCCGGCGCGCGGCAGCACCAGCTTTTCGACGACGAGCCGGATAACCGGCACGCCGCACCAGAACAGCGTGGCCTGCCGGAAATCTCCCTGACGCGGATGAAAAATATCGAGCACCATCCTGTCCCCTCTTTGACCGGATGTCCTCCGGCCGGGGGCGGCTTATCGGCTCTCATCGGCCGGGCGGGAAGCGGGGTATCTCCCATTTCACTGTCGGGGTTTGCCCGACACGGAACGGGGGCGAATCAGTCGCCCGACATCCAGCCC
>DASQVN010000056.1:0-2793 GCA_035640755.1 Rhodopila sp. | reverse complement strand
TTCGGTCCGGGCCGGGAGCGCCGGCAGCAGGCACGCGGCAAGTACTGCCAGGGCGATGACTCCCAATCTGGGGTACGCCAATTTGGCAGCCGCGCGGGCGATCCACATCACGGGACGTCTCCTTCGCTGTACCGCGCGTGTTCTATCCTACTCGAAGCAGCTTCGCAGCATCTGGGCGAAGGCGCGGGCGCGGTGGCTGATGGCGTGCTTGGCGTCGGGGTCCATCTCGCCGAAGGTCCTTGTCTCTCCGGCGGGGACGAACATCGGGTCGTAGCCGAAGCCCTTGGTGCCGCGGGGCGGCCACACGGCGGTGCCGTCGATGCGGCCGAGGAACGTCTCGGTATGGCGATCGGGCCAGGCGAGGCAGAGCGCGGCGACGAACCAGGCGCGGCGGTCGGCGGCGCCGGCCATGCGCTGGTTGACCGTCTCCATGGCGCCGGCGAAGTCCTTTGTCGGGCCGGCCCAGCGGGCCGAATGCACGCCGGGGGCGCCGCCGAGGGCAGCGACGCAGAAGCCGGAATCGTCGGACAGGGCGGGCAGGCCGGCCGCGGTCGCGGCGGCCAGAGCCTTGATGCGGGCGTTGCCGACGAAGTCCGGGGCGTTTTCCTCGGGTTCGGGCAGGCCGAGGGCGGCGGCGGAAGCAACCTGGATGCGCAGCGGGCTGAGCAGGGCTTCGATCTCGCGCAGCTTGCCCGGGTTGTGGCTGGCGAGGACGAGCTGCGACCCGCGCGGCAGCTTGCGCGGCATCGGATCACACCGCCTGCCGCTGCAGGGCGAACAGCTGTTCGGTGCCGTGCCGAGCGAGGGCGAGGAGCTGGGCGAACTGGGCCTCGGAGAACGGGGCCTTTTCGGCCGTGCCCTGGATCTCGACGATGCCGCCCTGGCTGGTCAGCACGAAATTGGCGTCGGCGTCGGCGGTCGAGTCCTCGTCGTAGTCGAGGTCTAGCACCGCCTCACCGCCCAGGATGCCGCAGGACACCGCGGCGACCTGGCCGATGATGGGGGAGGCTTTCAGCACGTTGATCCGGACCAGGTGCCGGCAGGCAAGCGAGAGGGCGACCCAGGCGCCAGTGATGGCGGCGCAGCGGGTGCCGCCGTCGGCGTTCAGCACGTCGCAGTCGAGCGTGATCGACATCTCGCCCATTGCCGCGCGGTCGACCACGGCGCGCAGGCTGCGGCCGATCAGGCGCTGGATTTCCTGGGTGCGGCCGGACTGCTTGCCGCGCGCGGCCTCCCGCTCGCCGCGGGTGTGGGTGGCGCGGGGCAGCATGCCGTACTCGGCGGTGACCCAGCCCTGGCCGGTGTTGCGCAGGAACGGGGGTACGCGGCTTTCCACGCTGGCGGCGCACAGCACTTCGGTGTTGCCCATGCGGATCAGGACCGATCCCTCGGCGTGGCGGGCGAAGCCGGGCTCGATGGAGACGGGACGGAGCGTGTCGGGGCTGCGGCCGGATGGGCGCATCGGCGGGGGTCCTTAGTCTGTCGGATAGTGGGGCGGACCATACAGCGCTGGCAACGGGCCGCAATGGTTTCGGTTACGGGTGGGGGTGCTGGACAGTGCGGCGGACGCTGCGTCACCCTGGTTGCTTGCGAGGATTGGAAGGATCTTTCGATGCTGTTCGATTTTGCCGCCGCGAAGTCCGAGAACGTCTACAAGCTGCTGGTTGCCACGATCGGGCCGCGGCCGATCGCGTGGGTGACGACGCAGGACGTCGACGGCACGGTGAACGCGGCGCCGTTCTCGTTCTTCAATGCGGTGTCGGGCAATCCGCCGGTGGTAGCGATCGGCATCGGCGGGCGGGGGCCGGGCGATGTCAAGGACACCGGCGGCAACATCCGGCGGACGGGGCAGTTCGTGGTGAATCTGGTCAGCTTCGAGCTGGCGGAGCCGATGAACGTCACCGCCATCGACTTTCCCAAGGAGGTGGACGAACTGCGGGAGGCCGGGCTGAGCACCGCACCGTCACTGCACGTGAAGCCGCCGCGCATTGCCGAGGCGCCGGTGGCCATGGAGTGCGAGCGGCTGGTGATCGTCGACGTCGGGATCGACCGTGCCGTTGTGCTGGGGAAGGTGGTGGCGATGTATGTGCGCGACGATTGCGTGCTGGACGCGGAACGTTGCTATATCGACACACCGAAGCTGGACCTGATCGGCCGCATGCACGGGGCCGGCTGGTATGCACGCGTCACCGAGCGGTTCGAGATGCCGAGGATTTCCGTTGATGCGTGGGCCGGGCGGACGAAGGCGGCGGAATGACAGGTTGGTCATGAGTGCTGGGCATTACTGTTGCGCAAATGCCGCAGGCCTGCGGGAGGCGTCATTTTTGGTAGCTGTGTCGCAGGAAATCTGCCGTTTCGCCACGGCGCTGACATAAAATGCCGTAACTTCACAAGAAGTTGCCCCTGTCAAGGCAACCTTAAGACACAATTCACTACGATAGTCACCCACGGGGACGGTTAGTGTGGGCTTGCAAACGGGAATGGTGGACGCCGATGTGCACGACGACGATCAGCACACTGACACTGGCCAACCTGCTGCGTGATCCGCTGATCCAGCTTGTGATGCGCAGCGACAACGTGTCGGAGAAGGACCATTCCGATCTGCTTTATCGCGTGCAGAGCGCGCTGATGGCGCGGGAGGCGATGGAGCCGCGGGTCACGGTGCGGGCAGCGCTGTAGGGCTGCTGCCCGGCACATCGGGGTGGGCGCGCGGCCGGCAGCCGCGCGCTTTTTTGTTGGCGCGGCAGGAACGGGGGCGCGGCGGGGCGGCGGGCGTCCGTCAAGGTCCGTGGG
>DASQVN010000055.1:0-13108 GCA_035640755.1 Rhodopila sp. | reverse complement strand
TCAGGCCTTCCATGATGCCTGCCACCCACATCGAAACAATATAGAGAACGATGCCCAGCGTCGCGATCCAGTAGTGCCACGCCGCCAGCCGCGTGAAGTAGAGGCCCCGGCGCGCCCGCAGCACCGGAACGATGTAGTAGATCGCGCCGAAGGTAACGAAGGCGACCCAGCCCAGGGCGCCGGAGTGCACATGGCCGATCGTCCAGTCGGTGTAGTGCGACAGCGCATTCACGTGGCGGATCGACATGACCGGGCCTTCGAAGGTGGACATGCCATAGAAGCCGACCGCGGTGACCGAGAAGCGCAGGCCGGGATCGGCACGCAGCTTGTCCCAGGCGCCCGAGAGCGTCATTTTGCATGTGCATCCCTCGTGGTGCGGCGGGAAAGCTGCGACCCGGGGGCCGGATTAACATTGATCCACGTCAATGCTCCGTCGCGATCCTGCTGCAATGCACCACGCATGTTTGCGATCGTGTTGGCCACCTTGGGCGAGCTGTGTTCCACCCGCCACGTCATGCAGGATGGCCTGCTGCTCGGGCTGTTCGCCGCGGGCGCCGCCGGCAGCATCATGCATTGCGGCCCGATGTGCGGTGCCTTCGTGCTGGGCCAGGTGTCGGAACGCATGGCCCGCCTGCCGATAGCCCGGCTTTGCGAGTTCCAGCAGATTCGCGGCGGCCTGCTGCTGCCCTATCATCTGGGCCGGCTGTCCAGCTATGCTGGGCTCGGCGCGCTCGCCGGCGGGTCGGGAGCCCTGTTCCGGCATGCCGGTTGGCTCCGCCATGCCTTGACGGTGCTGCTCATGATCGCGGCCCTGCTGTTCCTGCTGCATGCGGTGGGAGACACGCTGCGCATCGACATGAAGTTGGGCGTCGACATGAAGCTGGCGACGATCCCCCGCAGCTGGGGAAGGCTGATCGGGCGCCTGAGCAGCCGCATTGCGCGCGGCTCCGCAGGCGGGGAATTCCTGTTCGGCGTTGCTCTCGGCTTTCTGCCCTGCGGGTTTCTCTATGCGGCGCTTGCCGTGGCGGGTGCCTGGGCGGACCCGGTCTTGGGTGCGGCGGGTATGGCGCTGTCCGGCCTTGGCACCGTGCCGGTGCTGGCACTTGTCGGCGTCGCCGGACAGGCGATGGGGCGCCGGTGGAACCGGGCCATGGTCACTGCCACGCCGGCAATCATGGCGGCGAACGCGATCCTGCTGCTCGTCCTGGCGTGGCGCGGGATGGCCTGAGGCTCGCGTGACCCCCCGGCTTTGCGGGACGGCGCAGCCGCGCCACCGGACCGCTGCCGCCCCCCGCCTCGGACGTACATATTCCCCTTGGTATCGTCCCCCCTGGCGGGTTCGTGCCACACGTGCGATGACAGCGGATACAGAAGCCGCGACCCGCTGCGGCCGGACGGGAGGAAAGGCAGTTCATGGCGACAGTGTCCATCCGCGACGTGCGCAAGCGCTTCGGCACCACCGAGGTGCTGCACGGCGTGAATGTCGAGATCGAGGACGGCGCGTTTGTGATCCTGGTCGGGCCGTCGGGCTGCGGCAAGTCGACGCTGCTGCGGATGATCGCGGGGCTCGAGAACATCACCAGCGGTGAGATCGCCATCGGCGGGCGCATCGTCAACAACGTCGCGCCGAAGGAGCGGGACATCGCCATGGTGTTCCAGAACTACGCGCTCTATCCGCACATGACGGTGCGCGACAACATGGCGTTCGCGCTGTTGCTGGCCAACGCCCCCAAGGACGTGATCGAGCAGAAGGTCACCCGGGCCGCGCAAATCCTGAGCCTGACGCCGTATCTGAAGCGCTATCCGCGGCAACTGTCCGGTGGCCAGCGCCAGCGCGTCGCCATGGGCCGGGCGATTGTGCGCGACCCGCAGGTGTTCCTGTTTGACGAGCCGCTGTCCAACCTCGACGCCAAGCTGCGGGTCGCGATGCGGGCCGAGATCAAGGAGCTGCATCAGCGCCTGACCACCACGACAGTCTATGTCACGCACGACCAAATCGAGGCGATGACCATGGCCGACACGATCGTGGTGATGAACAGCGGCCGGGTGGAGCAGATCGGCGCGCCGCTGGAGCTGTACGACAACCCTGCCAACTTGTTTGTCGCCGGCTTCATCGGTTCCCCGGCGATGAACTTCCTGCGCGGCCGGATCGAGGGCGGCGCCTTCCGCGCGGAAGCCGGCACCACCCTGCCCTTGCCCGCGCGCGGTGCGGCCGCGGATGGCCGCCCGATCGTCTACGGCATCCGGCCGGAGCACTTCGTGCTGAACGGCAGCGGCGTTCCGGCGCGCGTACATGTCGTGGAGCCGACCGGTTCGGAAACCCAGGTCATGGCGGATTTTGCGGGCAGCTCGATCATCGCTGCGTTCCGCGAGCGCGTGGCGGCGCGCCCTGGCGAGACGATCAATCTGGCCCCCGACCCCGCCATGGTGCATCTGTTCGACGCGGAGACCGGTCAGCGGATGGGTGCCGTCGGCACCTGATGCGCGCACGGCGGCACGCCGGCATACAACGGTACCGAGACAGCCGCGGTTCCGTTGCTCTGCGCACACGACCTGCCACCGCCGCACCTGCCGCAGGCGGCCGTCGCCGGTCTTTACGTGTTCAGCGCGATCTCGAATACTCCGCGCCAACGGGCCTCTGGCTACCGGTCGCCGGAGGCCCTCGATACACGACCGGACTAGGGAGCCAGGAAACATGTCCATCAGCCGACGCGAAACCCTCGCACTTGCCGCCTCCTCGCTGGCTGCCGCCGCGATACCGACAGCCGCGACCCAGGCGGCGGTTGCCGACGTGCCCACCGCCGACGTCAAGCCCCTGGAGTACAAGCCGGAGAAAGGTGCCGAACTACGCGTGCTGCGCCCGGCCAAGTTCATCGATCCGGATGAGGTGTACTGGCGCGAGAACACCAAGAAATTCACCGACGCAACCGGCGTCCCGGTGCGCGTTGACTTCGTGAGCTGGGAGGACATCCGGCCACAGACCGCAGTGGTCGCAAACACGGGCGCCGGCCCCGACATCGTCATCGGCTTCAGCTCCGACCCGCAGATCTACGCCGGCAAGATCGCCGACATGACCGAACTGGCTAACTACCTCGGCGCGAAATACGGCGGCTGGCAGGAACTCGCGACGCTGTACGGGACGAAATGGCACACCGGGCAGTGGATCTCCATCCCGATCGGCGGCGGAACCGGGCCTGTCACATATCGCCGCTCCTGGGTCCAGGAAGCTGGCTACGACCGCATTCCCGATGACCACCAGGGTTTCCTGACACTCTGCCAGAAGCTGCAAAAAATCAGCCACCCCTGCGGCTTCTCGCTCGGCCATGCGCTGGGCGATGCCAACGGCTATGCCAGCTGGCTGCTGTGGTCGCACAACGCCATGCTGGTGGATGAAAACGGCAAGATCGCCCTCGACTCGAAGGAAACCATCAACGCCCTGAAATACGCAACCGAGCTGCAGAAGACGATGGTCGCCGGCACGCTGTCGTGGAATGACTCGGGCAACAACAAAGCGTATGCCGCGGGCGAGATCGGGCTGACATTCAACGGTGTCTCGATCTACTACGTGCTCAAGACATCGCCGGATCCCAAGCTGCAGGAGATGGCGAAGGACACCTATCACCAGGCCCTGCCGAAGGGCTTGGCCTCCCGCTCGCCGATGTCGGCGACGCCGATGAATGCAATGGTATTCAACCACACGAAATATCCGAACGCGGCCAAGGAATACCTGCGCTTCATGATGGAGGCTGACCAGTACGGCCCGTGGCTGTCGAATTGCATCGGCTACTGGTCGAACTCGCTGAAGGCCTATTCCAAGATGAAGTTCTGGTCCGAGGACCCGAAGCTCGCGCCCTATGCCGCCGGCATGGATACGCCGTTCTACGACGGGTACAAGGGACCGGTGACCCCGGCCTCCTCCGCCGTGACCGCGAACTATACCGTGGTGGACATGTTTGCGTCGGTGGTAACGGGCAATGCGACCCCCGAAGCCGCGGCCAAACGGGCGGCGCAGCAGGCGGCGCGGTATTACAAGACGGCGTGACGGGGTTGGGGGTCCGTGGCGACGAATCATGTCCCGACCACCGCACGAACCCTACGAGGACCCCGATTGCCCCTCACCCCGGAAGGCGCTACGGATCAAGAAGAACAGAACGTCCGCAGTGAGGGAGTGAAACTGTATGGCTGGCCTGACCAGGCGTGACACGTTGCTGACCGGCGCTTCGGCGCTGATCGGCGCGGCCACGCTGCCTTTGATCAACGCACGTGCGGCCGAGCTTGACGTTCCTGCGGCGGATGTCGCGCCGCCTGGGTTCAAGATCGAGTCAGGTGCCTCGATCCGTGTGCTGCGGCCGGCCAAGTTTGTCGATCCCGATGAGGTATATTTCCGCGAGAACACCAAGAAGTTCACAGAACAAACCGGCGTACCCGTCCGCGTCGATTTCGTCAGCTGGGAGGATCTGCGGCCGCAGACGGCGGTGGCCGCCAATACCGGCGCCGGCCCCGACATCATCGTCGGCTTCGCCTCCGACCCGCAGATCTATGCGGACAAGCTGGTGCCGGTGAACGACCTTGCCGACTACCTCGGCAGCAAATATGGCGCCTGGCACCAGTTGGCACTGCTGTATTCCCGCCGCTGGCACAGCGACGCCTGGCTGGCGATCCCGATGGGCGGCAGCGGCGGCGCCACGGTGTATCGCCAGTCCTGGCTGAAGGACGCCGGCTACGACAGCGTGCCCAACGACCATGCCGGGTTCCTGGCGATGGCCGAGAAGCTGAACAAGAACGGCCATCCGGTCGGCTTCGCCCTGGGCCATGCGGTCGGCGACGGCAATGGCTTCGCAGACTGGTTGCTCTGGTCGCACGGCGCGGCACTGACCGATGAGGCGGGCAAGGTCTCGCTCGATTCAAAGGAAACCATCGCCGCGCTGAAATATGCACGCGAGCTCTATCCCCACATTATCGGCGGCACGCTGTCGTGGAACGACGCCAGCAACAACAAGGCGTTCGCGTCAGGCGACATCAGCCTGACGTTCAACGGCGTGTCGATCTACTACGTGGCGAAGAACTCGCCCGATCCGAAGCTGCAGGCGATCGCGGCCGACATCGGCCACCAGCCGGCGCCGTTCGGGCTCGCCAAGCGCGCGCCGCAGTCGGCGCTGGTTGTGAACGCGATGACCTTCAAGCACACGAAGTATCCGAACGCCTGCAAGGAATACCTGCGCTTCATGATGGAGGCGCCGCAATACGCCCCGTGGCTCGCCAACTGCCTGGGCTACTGGTCCAATCCGCTGAAGGCCTATGGCAAGATGGCGTTCTGGAACCAGGACCCGAAGCTGAAGGCGTATGTCGACGTGATGGATACCCCGTACTATGACAGCTACCGGGGCCCGATCTCGGCGGCATCCTCGGCCGTGGCGGCGAACTACACGCTGGTCGATATGTTCGCTTCCGTCGCCAGCGGCAACGCCACGCCCGAGGCTGCGGTGAAGACCGCCGCGCGGCAGGTCGGCCGCTATCTGAAGGGCTGAGCCCGACCAACACGAACGCCACCACAGGGAGGGACGGCGAGCATGGATGCGACGACAGCAGATGCCAGCCTGCGGTGGGTGCCGGAACGGCGGCGCTCCTGGCTGGGACGGCTGTTCGACTGGAAGCCGTTCCTGGTCGCGATGTGCCTGCTGCCCACGGTCGGGTTGCTGGTCATCTTCCTGACCTACCCGCTTGGGTTGGGCCTGTGGCTCTCACTGACCGACACCACGATCGGCCAGCCCGGCGAGTATATCGGCCTGGACAATTTCCAGTCGCTGTTCGAGGACCCGGTATTCTGGAACGCGGTCTGGTACACGGTCTTCTACACGGCCGTCGCCACCGCCGGAAAATTCCTGCTCGGCCTTTGGCTGGCGCTCCTGCTGAACCACCACATTCCTTGGAAGGCCTTCATCCGCGCTGTCGTGCTGCTGCCCTGGATCGTGCCGACGGTGCTCTCCTCGATCGCCTGGTGGTGGATCTACGACCCGCAGTTTTCGATCATCTCCTATGTCATGGTCGATGTGCTGCATGTCCGGCAGCACTACTACGACTTCCTGGGCTCGCCGTGGCCGGCGCGCTGGTCGCTGATCGTCGCCAATATCTGGCGCGGCATCCCGTTCGTCGCCATCACGTTGCTGGCCGGGCTGCAGACGATATCGCCGTCGCTCTATGAGGCCGCGCTGCTGGATGGTGCCACTGGCTGGCAGAAGTTCCGCCGCATCACCGTGCCCCTGCTGATGCCGATCCTCTCGGTCGCGTTGACGCTGTCGGTGCTGTTCACCTTCAGCGACTTCCAGTTGGTCTATGCCATCACCCGCGGCGGGCCGTTCAACTCCACCCACCTGATGGCCACGCTTGCGTTCCAGCGCGCCATCCCTGGCTCGCAGTTGGGCGAAGGCGCCGCCATCGCCGTATCGATGATCCCGTTCCTTCTGGTTGCGACGCTGCTGTGCTTCTTCGGCGTTGGACGGCGGAAGTGGCAGCAGGGAGGCAGCAATGAGTGACCTCGCCACCGAAGTCGGTGAGGATTTCGTCGCCCTCGCCAGCAAGGATGAGCCGGAAATCCTGTCCTGGGATTCCCGTGCCCGCCGCCTCATCACCATCTATCTGCCGTTGGGTCTGTTCCTGCTCGTACTGCTGTTCCCGTTCTACTGGATGGCGATCACGGCGGTGAAGCCCGACTACGAGATGTACGACTACAAGAAGTTCAACCCCTTCTGGGTGCACTCGCCGACGCTGGAAAACATCCGCAAGCTGCTGTTCGAGACCGAGTATCCGCGGTGGCTGCTGACCACCATGGGGATCGCCACGGCCGCGACCTTCCTGTCGGTTGCCGCCAGCGTGCTCGCCGCCTATGCGATCGAGCGGTTGCGCTTCAAGGGCGCGCAGCACGTGGGGCTGGCGATCTACCTGGCCTACCTGGTACCGCCGACCATCCTGTTCATCCCGTTGGCGACCCTGGTCTTTCAGTTCGGCCTCTTCGACAATCCGCTCGCCCTGATCCTGACCTATCCAACCTTCCTGATCCCGTTCTGCACCTGGCTGCTGATCGGCTACTTCAAGTCGATCCCCTATGAGCTGGAGGAATGCGCACTGATCGACGGCGCCTCCCGCCTGCAGATCCTGCGCCGCATCACCCTGCCGCTGGCGGTGCCCGGCCTGATCTCGGCCGGTATCTTCGCCTTCACCCTGTCGTGGAACGAGTTCATCTACGCGCTGGCCTTCATCCAGAGCACCGAGAAGAAAACTGTCCCGGTGGCAATCCTGACCGAGTTGGTGACCGGCGACGTGTATCAGTGGGGTTCGCTGATGGCGGGATCACTGCTTGGTTCGATTCCGGTGGCTCTCATCTACTCGTTTTTCGTGGAGTATTACGTTTCCTCCATGACTGGTGCCGTGAAGGAGTAGGCGCTGGAGACGGGTGGCTGCGCGGCGGCGCGTGCAAAATATTGTGAACGAACCAAGAATATCACTTCCTGTGCGGGAACGGAGTCGCCCGATTCGCGCAGGAACACCGGGTTTGTCGCCGATCCTGCAGGAATACTGCAGACTATCAAAACGAACCTCTTAAGGTCCGAAAAACATAGCTATTTTCAGCCGATCCTAACCATTCGATCGTTGCTCCGCGATTGTTCGTGGAGCTGCCAGCCTGTCTTCTCCGCCTCGTTCCCTCCGCCGCCACCAGGCCCAGGTCGCGGCGGTCGTCAATGCGATCGCCGATGGCGAAGCCGCCGAGGTCAGGGATATTCTCGCGGCCGTCACGCCCGGCGGCGGCAAGTCCCTGCTGCCGGTGATCGCGGCGGCGCGTCTGGTTGCGGCCGGCATTGTCGACCGCGTCTGTTGGGTTGTGCCCCGCGACAGCCTGCGCCTGCAGGCCGAGGAAGCCTTCGCCGACGCTGAGTGGCGTCACACGCTGGGCCACGCCCTGTCGGTTCGCGCGGCCGAGAATGCCCCCGACCTGTGCCGTGGCCTCGCCGGCTATGTCACCACCTACCAGGGCATCGCCGCCGCTCCTGCCTTGCACCTGGCCGAATTCCAGGCGCATCGCTACCTGCTGGTGGTGGATGAGATGCACCACCTGCCCGCGCTGTCGGAAACCACGCCCGACCCGGTCGTTGCCCCACGCGACGACGAGGCCGCGGGCTGGAGCCGAGCGATTTTGGCGCTGCTGGAGACGGCGCGTGTGCGTTTGCTGCTGTCGGGCACGCTGGAGCGTGCCGACGGCCGCGGCATCCTCTGGCTGCCCTACCGCCAAGGCCCGCGCGCCAGCACGCGGGAAGTGGATCTGGACGCACCTGGATGGGCCGTGGTCGGCTACAGCCGCGCACAGGCGCTGGCCGACAAGGCCGTGCTGCCAGTGATGTTCGGCGCCCTGGACGGCGAGGCCAAATGGCTGGACGAGGACGGCCAAGCGTGTGGCCCCCACCGCCTGTACAACCACTTTCCGACCGAAACCACGCGCCCCGCACTGTTCACCGCGCTGCGCACCGGTTTCGCCGATGACCTGCTGCGCCGGGCATTCGAGGCCACTCGCACATTGCGGGCCGGACGACGCCAGGACCGGGGCTTGCCGGCTGGTGCCTCCGCCCGCGGCCTGGGCAAGCTGCTGATCGTCGCCCCTGACCAGACTACGGCCCGCCATTATCTCGAACGCCTGCGCAGTTGGGTGCCAGCATGCCAGCGCAACACGGTGAGGCTGGCCACCTCCAGCGAGGTGGACGCCCATCAGGTCCTCGCCGGCTTCCGCCTGAACCCGGAGCCCAGCATCCTGGTCACTGTCGCCATGGCCTATGAAGGCCTGGACGCGCCCGAGGTCGCGGTCGTTGCCGCCCTCACCCACATTCGCAGCCGCCCGTGGCTGGAGCAGATGGTCGCCCGCGCCACCCGCATCGACCCGCACGGCGGCGACTACGCATCCCAGCGGGCCTTGGTTTTCCACCCCGACGACCCGCTGTTCGCCAAGTTCCGTCTCCGCCTGGAAACCGAGCAAGGGACGCTTGCCAAGAAGCCGAAGCCGAAGAAGCAGCGCACCCTGCCCCTCTGGCTCCGCGACCAGCTTGCCGAGGAGGAGGACGATGACCGCGGCATCATCCCGCTGGAAAGCAACGCGCTCGCCCTCCGCTATGCCATGCTGAAGCCGGGTCCTGATCTCGCCATGCGCCGTCCGGAGCATGAGGAGGCGCAGACCGAGCTCCTCGATCCGCCATCGATCGTGGAGCGCCGCCTGCGCGCCCGGGTTGGTGAAATGGTCGCCACCCAGGCGGTGGAGGATGAGGTCGGCCTGCGCGCGCCCCGAGGCGCCGGCCTGTATCATGGCTACAACGCCGTGCTGAAGCGCGTCATGGGCAACCGCAGCCGAGCGGAGATGACGATCGCGGAACTGGAGGCGGCTTTGGGCTGGCTGGAGCGGCATCGGTTGTCCGACCATCTGCATCTGCTGGAGGGCGATTCCCGACACGCCTGGAGCGTCCGCAAGCGGGGTGGCTGGACGCCGCCGGTCGGGCGGGCGGATGGCAGGCCCCGTGGAGCTCCCCGGGGGGCGCCGCGTTCGCATGCCGGTGCCTCATGATCTTCGTGCCGGGATGGAGATGTTGGTGCCGAGCTCGGCCGTTGTGTTTTCACCACGGAGAACGGAAGGAAGGCGGAGGACCACGGGGATGCCGGTTGCCATCTGGCGGGTGAGGGTTGGCTGACATTACGCACCTTCGATATTCGGAACCGGCGGGAGCGATCCGGATCGGGACCGCCGGGTGGTCGATCCCCAAGGCGCACGCCGCCGCGTTCGGGACCGAGGGCACGCATCTGCAGCGCTACGCCGCGGGCCTTGATGCGGTCGAGATCAACTCCTCCTTCTACCGCTCCCACAAGCCGGACACCTATGCGCGCTGGGCGGCATCCGTCCCGCACGGGTTCCGTTTCGCAGTCAAGATGCCGCGGGCGATCACCCATGAACAGGAACTGCGCGACGCGGACGACCTGCTCGACCGGTTCCTGGGCGAGATACGGGGGCTTGGTGAAAAGCTCGGCCCCGTCCTGGTGCAATTACCCCCACGCCTCCGCTTCGATGCAGCGACTGCCGGGCGTTTCTTCGCGATGCTGCGGGCCAGGCACAGCGGCCTGGTTGTCTGCGAGCCGCGGCACCCGAGCTGGTTCACGCCAAGCACCCTGGCCCTGCTCTCGGAATTTCGGATTGCCCGGGTCGCCGCCGACCCGCCGCCCGTTCCGGATGCTGCCCATCCCGGCGGCTGGGCCGGGTTGATCTACCTGCGCCTGCACGGCTCACCCCGCATCTACTATTCCGCCTATGCTCCAGGCTTTCTCGCCCGGACCGCACAGCAGCTGCGTGCCGCGGCGGCAGGCACCGACGAACAATGGTGCGTTTTCGACAACACCGCGCTGGGCGAGGCCACGCACGACGCCCTGGCCCTGAAGGCGCGGCTGAGCGGCGCCATTACGGCAACAGCGGGTTCGCCGTCCTGATCGCCTTGGGCAGGTCCTCCGTGCTCCAGCCGCCGCCCAGCGCCTGGATCAGCGCAGCGCTGTCCACCAGCCGGCTTTGCTGGATTGCCAGCGCCGCCTGCTGGTTTGCGAGAAGCTGGGTTTGCTCGGTAATCACGCTCGTATATGGCACCGTGCCGGCGCGGTACGCATTCAGCGTGACCTGCACCGCTCGGCTTGTCGACGCCACGGCCCGCGCCTCCGCCGCCGCCTGCTGTTCCAGGATGCGCAGGTTCGACAGTGCATCCTCCACCTGTTGGAACGCCGTCAGCACGGTCTGTCGATAGGTTGCCACCGCCGAGTCATAGGTCGCCCGGGCGGCGGCCACCTGCGCCGACCGCAAGCCGCCCTCGAACAGCGTCTCGCTGCCCGACGCGCCAAGCGACCACAGCGCGTTGCTGGCGGTGAACAAGGTCCCGAACGGACCGCCCGCGAAGCCGCCCAGCGCGGACAATGAGATATTGGGGTAGTAGGCTGCCACCTGAACGCCGATCAGCGCATTCTGCTGCTGCATCAGCCGTTCGGCGGCTGCCACGTCGGGCCGGCGCTCCAGCAGTGCGGAAGGCAGGCCGGGCGGGATGACCGGCACTGCACCGGGGAGCCGCCCGTGCGGGATGGTCAGCGCCGATGGCGGCTGGCCGGTCAGCACGGCAATCGCATGCTCGAACTGCTGCCGCTGAACCCCGACACCTGCGAGCTGCGCGACGGTCGAGTCCAACTGCGCCTGGGCGGTGACAACGTCGATCGGCGACGTTGTCCCGGCATTGTACTGGTTTTGCGCGATCTGTAGCGCCCGGCGGAAGTTGGCGACGGTCTGTTGGAGCAGGTCCGCCAGTGCATCCTCGGCCAGCAGGTCAAAATAATCCGCCGCCAGGGTCGCCTGGGCCGACAACGTTGCATTCGCCAGATCGGCCGCGCTGACCTGCGCCCCTGCGCTGCTGCTCTCCACCTGCCGCCGGATACGCCCCCAGACATCCAAATCCCACGTCACGCTGCCGGTCAGGCTGTAGGCGGTCGTCGGGCCACGCCCGAAGGAGGAGCTGGAGCTTGTCGTTCGGCTACTGCTACCGCCGCCGGAGCCACTCCGGGTTACACTGGGGCTTACCGACACAGACGGAAAGAAACTCGCCCGCGCCTCCGCCACCAGGGCCACGGCGTTGCGATACTGCGCCTCGAACGATTTCACGTTCTGGTTGGAGATCGCGACCGTCCGCTCCAACCGATCGAGCAGCGGGTCGTTGTAGACCGACCACCAGGCCCCCTTGTCGATCGTGTCCGAGGGCTGGCTGATTTTCCATCCTGCAAGCTCCTTGAACGCCACCGGCACCGGGGCGTCGGGTCGCTTGTAGTCGGGTCCGACGGTGCAGGCGGTCAGGAGAAAGGCGACGGCAAGCGACCAGTGCCGAAGGGTCGCGCTGATGTTCCTAACCTCATCGTCATGGCCGGGCCTGACCCGGCCATCTGTGCTTCGACGGTGGTGCCGACCATTGTGGCACCGCTGGGGGGTAGATGGCCGGGTCAAGCCCGGCCATGACGATGGAGAGCCCGGCCATGACGATGGAGCACGAATCTGCTCGTGTCGCCGCAGCGCAGGCACCCAGCGCGTCAATCCACGTCTCATTCCGCCGCCCCCGGCGCCAGACCAGGGAACAGCCCGTCCCACCGCGCCTTTGTCCACAACCGAAACCGGTCCAGATACAGATACACCACCGGGGTCGTGTACAGCGTCAGCAACTGGCTCAGCAGTAGTCCGCCAACAATGGAAATCCCCAGCGGCCGGCGCAGTTCTCCGCCGTCACCAAAGCTCAGCGCCAACGGCAGTGCGCCAAGCAGTGCCGCGCTTGTCGTCATCATGATCGGGCGGAAGCGCATCAGGCTTGCCTCAAAGATCGCCTCGCGCGGGGCCAGGCCGTCATGCCGTTCGGCCGCCAGTGCGAAGTCGATCATCATGATCGCGTTCTTTTTCACGATGCCGATCAGCAGGATCACCCCGATCAGCGCGATGATGGTGAATTCGGTATTGCACAGCATCAATGCGAGCACCGCGCCGATCCCGGCCGACGGCAAGGTGGACAGGATGGTGATCGGATGCATGAAGCTCTCGTAGAGCACCCCCAACACGATATAGACCGCTATCAGGGCTGCTGCGATCAACACCGGCTCGGTTGCCAGGGATTGCTGGAAGCTCTGCGCCGTGCCCTGGAACGACCCGTGGATCGAGGCAGGCATACCGACCCGGCGCCCTGCGGCATCAATCGCCGCCACCGCATCGCTCAACGACTTCCCCGGGGCGAGATTGAAGGAAATCGTGCTGGCTACGAATGGCCCCTGGTGGTTCACCGCCAGCGCTGTGTTTCCTGGACCGAACGTTGCAAAAGCCGACAGCGGCACCATCGTTTCCTGGCTGGTGCTGACGGCTGCACCGGATGACGCCCCGCTGTTTCCGGTCGAGGCCAGCGCGTTGTTCGCCGCGTTCCGCGCCGAGCTCAAAGCGATGGATGCCGCTGTAGCCGCCGTCGCAGCGTTCGTTTTGGTGCTGAAGGTGCCGATCACTGCGTTCGTCGTTGCCGTGCCGGACGCA